>JBEIDK010000242.1:0-2441 GCA_040383485.1 Flavobacteriales bacterium | reverse complement strand
GGCTCGAACCAGTGACCCTCCCGATTATAAATCGGGATTGCCTGAAACAATAATATCCATAATAATAGTCCTTCCATAAAAAAAGCCTCCCGAAATTCGGAAGGCTGTGTGGGAATTACTGGGCTCGAACCAGTGACCCTCTGCTTGTAAGGCAGATGCTCTGAACCAACTGAGCTAAACTCCCTTTTTTTGTTTAGGGGCGCAAATATATAGGAACTTATTGAATCACAAAAAAATATTTAATTTATTTTATAAAAGCATTGATTATCAATTCACTTCCCTTATAATTACACACTAATAATGATAGTTAATAATTATTATGTTTAATATTTTACTCTTATTGAATTAGATACATCAAAAAAAAAATAGAAAAATATGAGAGTTTTGTTAATAACTTTTCTTGTTCTTAATAATAAAAATATATTTGTGCAATAAATAATCATAAAAAACTTATGCAGGAAATTTTAACCAGCAACAAAAAAGTGTATACCAATTTACTTTCTGCACTATTTGCCATTGCTATTTTATTAAACATAAGCAATGCCACGGCCCAAAATGATTTAAGTATTACTAATGTAGCAACCTCTACACCTCCATTTAATATTGGTGATACAGTAACTTTTACACTAACCGTTACTAATAATGGTTTAACTACAGCAAACAATATTTTTGTGATAGATACCGTTCCAAGCGGCTACGCGTTTTTAGATGCAACCGCTAGTCAAGGGTTCTATAACCAATCAAATTTGCCCATTGGCAGCGTGCCTGCCTCTACTTGGGATATTGGTTCAATACCCCCAGGGCAAAGCGTAATCATGTTTATGCGTCTTATTTATTTGGCAAATGGCAGTCATGTAAATATTGCAACTGTTGTAGACCCATCTGATCCGAATCAAACAAATAATACTGCTGGCGCGGTTTTACCAACTGGTTTCTGTGAGTTAACCATACAAAAAGATGTAGACACCTCATATGCTAGCATTGGCGATACAGTTATGTTTACAGTTACCATTGCAAATAATGGATTACCAATCGGAAATGTTTTTGTAATTGATAACCTACCTCAAGGTATGACCTTTGTTAGTTCTTCTACCAACTATGGATACTATGATGTTAACATAGGCCGTTGGGACATTGCAAACCCAACTACAATTCCAACCCAGATGCCAAGCAATACAACCGCAATCTTGAATATTTATGCTAAAGCAACCATGGGTGGTTTTATAATTAACACAGCTACATTATATGCTCCTTGCGGAAGCGGTGTGCCACCAAGCGATACTGCTGGTGTTTTTGTAGCTGGTGCCGATTTAAGCCTCACAAAAACTGTTAGTGATTCATCACCTATTTTGCAGGAAGGCGTTACAACAAAAATTAAATTTACTATAAAAGTAAAAAATGAAGGATTTATTCCTGTAACAGGAGTAACGGTTTTAGATAGTCTAAGCTCATTTTATAATATAATTACAAGTGAAGCATCACAAGGAACTTTTTCAAACCTTATCTGGAATGTTGGAACTCTAGATACAGGTGAGGTAGCAACTTTAGATATCACAGTTGAAATTGTAAATAGTGGCGACTTAAGTGGTAGTGCTGCAAATGGCGACTACAACAATACTGCACAAATAAATGCTTGCGACCAGTTTGATAGTGATAGTTCTCCAGGCAATAGTGTTGCTACTGAAGATGACCAGGCAACTGTACAAGTAACGCCAACCGGGATAATTATACCTGAAGGATTTAGCCCTAACAATGACTCCACAAATGATTTATTTGTTATTGAAAACCCTTCTTCAATAAAATTAAAGTTTAAGGTTTTTAATAGATATGGTAACATGGTATTTGAATCGGATGATTATAAAAACGATTGGAATGGTAAGAGTAACGCGGGTTCAGACCTGCCTGATGGAACATATTTCTATCAACTAACTGAAGATGTAAAAGATGGAAAAACATACACAAAATCATTAAGTATTCGTCGTTAATAATTGCTTTAGTAAAGTAATAAGAAGTATTATGATAAAAAAAACCACCATATTAATTGCCTTCATAGGTGCCATGTTTCAGGTTGACATGTTTGCACAGCAAGACCCACAGTATTCACAATATATGTTTAACACCCTAGTGTTAAATCCAGCATATGCAGGCAGCAGAAATGTTGTTAGCTTAACGGGTTTAGGCCGCATGCAATGGGTTGGTATTGAAGGTGCTCCTCGTACTCAAAATGTAACTGTTGATGCCCCAATAATGAATCAGAAAATGGGGATTGGACTTTCGTTTTCAAATGATAGAATTGGCTTTGAAAAACGCACTTCAATTTTAGTTCCGTTTAGTTATAGACTTATGCTAAAAAAAGGTGTTTTAAGTTTTGGTATTCAAGCAGGAGCCATTAATTATAAAAGCGATAATACATCTATAAAATTGCATGAACAAGCACTAGC
>JBEIDK010000241.1:0-2582 GCA_040383485.1 Flavobacteriales bacterium | reverse complement strand
TAACTCTATGTCTAAACCAGGAGCATATAAACCTGTACATGTTACGGTAATAATATGAGTAATTCCCAATTTCAAATGTTCAAAATCAGGAATACCCCTCACTGCCTTTAACGATAATTTCAACGCCTCTCTTTTAAATAATTCCATTCGTTTACTCAAACTAACTTCAGGAAGTAATGACTTTGAATTAGGAAAAAACGTAAACTCTTCGGGCGATAATGAAAAGTCTTTTATAACAGAATACCTTTCCTTAATTCCACTTCTATTTCCAACAACATTAATTTTTCTAACAATTTGTTCGTCATTTCCTTCAACCGAATTGGTAAAAAAACTTACAAAATCATTTTGTAAATGTTTGCTCTCTGGATTTGCAATTGAAATATATAATAGATAACTCAAACTAAGTGATTTAAAAAAATTAAAACTATGAACAAAATATTCATACTTATAGAAGATACTTTATTCATTAACATGGTGTTTTTAAAATTGGCTTCATTCTCATTTTTCATAACTTTTATAAACCAATAAACAAAGAAAGAAACAATAGGGATAAAGAAAAGTTGCAGTAAATAAAAATGAGATATTTCATCTAAGTTGTTGAAATGAAAAAAGTAAAATAAATTACATAAGGCAAACATGATTGCAGTAAAAATAAATGTACCTATTCTGCCTAATTTATAACTTATGGTTATTACTCCATCTTTCAAATCCTGCTTATGTTGATATACTTGGGTTAGCGGGTATGCACCTGCAATTTGAAATGTAGCAGCAATCAACAAATAAATACTTTTCTCAAAGTTGAAATCAGCATTGTCAATGGCAACACAACACATATAATATGTAAATGCTCCTTGAAAAATAACTACAGTTAAAAAACCGATGAACGGATATTTCTTCAGCCGAATTTGAGGGGAACTATATGCACGCGAAGCTGCAATGTAGAGCAGAATAAGTAAACAGAATAATACACTGACAAAAATAAATGAAAATGAAAAAGCAAGAATATCCAATACTAATGTTGTATAAAACAACTGCTTGGTAGGTTTAGGTGGTTTTTCTATCCCTCCAATACTTTCTTCATCACTATCAATAAAGCTATTATATCCATTGCTTGCTGGGTAAACTAAAAAATGAATTATAATAAACGATGCAACTAAATTTTCTAGATTAATATTATCAACCTGTGAAACAGCCAATAAAAAAATTGGCATTAAAAAAAAAGAAAAGGGAATCCGTAAAAGCTTTATTGTATTTTTAGTCTGTTGAGAAAACAATGTTTTTTTTATTAAATATATTTTTTCAATGTAGATTTATTATTTGATTGAAAGTTAATTATTTTTCATTTCCATATAGTATAAATCTAACCCTTCCCCCCAATAATTTTTTTCGATTCTAGTTAATTCGTATCCAAATTTTTCGAAAAATAAATTAGCATGTTGAGATGTTCGCACTACAAGTTTCTGAATTTCTTTATGATAATTAAATATTTCAATACACTTTAAAACACCCGACCTACCAACATTTTGATTGAAATATTTTGGATGAACAAAAATCCAAGTAATATGTGCTTCCGAAATTTCAGCATGAATTAAATATCCTATACCACCTATGATTTCATTACTATCAGAAAAGAAGGTGAAATATGTATTATGAAACTTGTCCAAATAAGAATCGAAAAGGTCTAATTCTTTGATGTCAAAATACTCTGGAACACTTAATAGAAAAATTTCTAATAGTCCTTTCTTGTCGAAATTATTATAAGGTTTAATATGCATTTTAATGAGTACAAGGTAAAAAAATACTATCTTATTAAACTTATTTTTCCTGTTCTAGAACGTGACAACATTCTTTGTTGAAAATAATCGAAAGCTTCTACTTGCCAAGTATAAATACCTTCTGGGCATTTTGTTAAATTATAAGTACCATCCCATCCTTTATCAGGGTCATTAGTAAAAAAAACTAATTGTCCCCACCTATTAAAAACTTCTAGCTTAAGCTGCTTTATTCCTTTTCCACTCACTTTAAACTCTTCATTAAAACCATCATCATTAGGAGTAAAGGCGCTTGGAATAAATAAACTATCGCATTTGCCTAAGGAAACTAAAATGGAATCGGTGGTTTTGCAACCATCTAGTGTTGCAGTAGCGTAATAGAAACTTTCTTTTGTTGTCTCAATGGCGGTGCTGTAATTGTTAGGGTTACTTAGCCCGGTTGATGGACTCCAAACAACTGTTCCATCAGAAAATGCCCTTAAGGTATCTGGCTCACCGCATGGCAATACAATAGAATTACTCATTATTAGAGTAGGATTAGGTTTGAAGTTTACAAATACAGAATCAATGTTGGTGCAGTTATTTATATCAGTAACCTTAACTTTATAATAACCACTTGTTGTAACAGTAATAAACTGTGTTGTTTCTAGTGTTGACCATAAGTATGATACGTAACTTGAGTCAACCAAAATGGTTCTTGTAAAACCTTCACAAACTTCAGTTTGAGAGGTAGTTAATATTTGAGGAGTAGGAAGGCCTGCTGTATTTATAACTTTTTGTGAGGATGTAGCTTGGCATCCGTTATTATCT
>JBEIDK010000240.1:0-2725 GCA_040383485.1 Flavobacteriales bacterium | reverse complement strand
TCAATTTCTTCAATGCCATTGATGGCGGTTGTTTCAGAAGCAAGTTGTTGCTTCAGAAAATTTAATGTCTCTACATTGCTGCCCTTAAAAAGCATGAATGGTTTTAGTTTTTCGATAGCAGCAGCGTCTATTCCTCTTTGCAGTAGCTCATCACAAACTTTTTCGATTGGCATTTTATCCAACTTATCAATGGCCACTGTTATATCAATCATCTTATCAGAATATCCTATAAAATTGGCTATACCTGACAATATTTTTCGGTTGTTTAATTTTACTGTTACAGATAATCTTAATTTGTCAAATACCTCATCAATTATTTGAACAAGTTCAATTTCATTCACTAAACTATTACTCCCAATCACATCGGCATCACACTGATAAAATTCGCGGTAACGACCTTTTTGTGGCCTATCGGCACGCCAAACGGGTTGTATTTGATAGCGCTTAAAAGGAAACGTAATATCGTTTAAATTTTGGACAACATATCTTGCAAAAGGTACCGTTAAATCATAACGAAGTGCTTTTTCGGTAAAAGCCCCCCACCCCCCCAAAGGTGGATTTTGTAAATCGTCATTTTTTAAACCGCTATTTAATATTTTAAAAATCAATTTATCCCCTTCATCACCATACTTTCCGTTAAGGGTTTCAAGATTTTCCATGGCCGGTGTTTCTATGGGTTGGTATCCATATAGTTTGTAAATACTTTTTATGGTATCAAAAATATAATTGCGCTTAATAATTTGTTCTGGCGAAAAATCTCTGGTGCCTTTTGGTAAACTTGGCTTCATCTATTGTAAAATTTTGAGTGGCGAATTTAATTACACAGATTGAATAAAATATTTTTTTATTCATAAGTCGAATCTGAAAAAGTTATATTGAACTATAATCAAACCTTCCCTTTATTTCCAGACCCATCATCATGAACATAAAATATTAAGATTTCAATAAATATAAAATAATTTCATGTATTTCGGCCTAAATTAAATAATTAATGTAATAATTGATTGAAAATAAAATTTCAGTATTTGATATAATTTTAGATTTTTGGCACTTCAATAAAATAGTTAAACTAAACAAGAGATAATAATGCTTACAGCTTTACTCATTTTAATTCCAATTCTTTTCTCAATAACCTTATTACTATCGCCAACACAAAATAATAAGGCAATAGCATTAACAAGCAGCTTATTTACATTAGGAGTAACTTTGTTTGCATGTTTTACATTTAAGTATAACGCTGAAACACAATTTGGATTTGACCTTAATTGGTTTCCTTTACTGGGAATACATTTAAAAGCAGGAATGGACGGAATAAGTCTGGTACTCATTCTTCTTACAAACTTATTGATTCCATTTATTATACTTTCTGCCGAAAAAAATCTATTGAAGTTGGAGAAGCCCAATTTAATGTTAGGGCTAATTTTAATTATGCAAGGAGCACTGGTTGGGGTTTTTGCTGCCTTAGACGGGTTTGTTTTTTATGTTTTTTGGGAGTTAGCTCTCATTCCAATATATTTAATTTGCTTGATGTGGGGTGCAGAAAACAAAATAAAAATTACACTCAAGTTTTTTGTTTATACCATGGTTGGTAGTTTATTGATGTTAGTTGGATTAATCTATTTATATCAACATACTACAGGACCATCATTTGATTTGCAAGCACTTTATGCAGCTGGTAAAGCGTTACCTGCAGCTCAGCAAGGAATGGTTTTTTGGTTAATTTTTATGGCATTTGCCATTAAAATGCCAGTATTCCCATTTCATAATTGGCAACCTGATACATACACCAATGCTCCAGCTCAAGGAACCATGCTTCTTTCAGGCATTATGCTTAAAATGGGTATTTATGGGGTTATTAGATGGTTATTGCCTGTTGTGCCTTTAGGAGTGGCAGCTTGGGGCAATACTGCCATAATTCTTTCAATCATAGGAATTTTGTATGCTGCATGTGTTGCCATTGTTCAAACGGACTATAAAAGACTTATTGCTTATTCTTCATTCTCTCATGTTGGGTTAATTTCTGCTGGAGTATTTGCAATGAATATGCAAGGTATGCAGGGTGCAATGATTCAAATGTTTAGTCATGGTATCAATGTTTTTGCTTTGTTTTTTATCATCGATTTAATTGAACAAAGAACCAATACAAGAAAATTATCCGATTTAGGAGGCATTAGAGGCGTAGCTCCAGGTTTTGCAACTGTTTTCATGATAGTAATGTTAGCTTCATGTGCATTGCCATTAACAAATGGTTTTATTGGTGAGTTTTTGCTAATTAATGGCATTTACCAATATAGTGCTTGGATGGCGGCTATTGCTGGATTAACCGTAATACTAGGTGCTGTATACATGTTGCGTTCATACCAACAAACTATGTTAGGTGAGGCTAATATGCTTACAAGCACTTTTACTGAATTAACAGGTAGTGAAAAATTCATATTATACAGCATGATTGTTTTAATTTTTGTAATAGGTATTTATCCTCAACCTTTATTAAATATTAGTGAACCAGCAGTTAGGCAATTGTTAGAACAAGCATCTATTAAATAAAACTACAACGATAATTAAGATACATGAAGTCATTAATAATAATAGCAGGTTTAGGAGTACTTTCATTACTATCAGAAATATTCAATTTTAAAAAATGGTTAATGCCATTCGTAATTATTGGGTTAGTTACTGCAATTGGTTATGCCAGTTACGATTGGAATACAAACATACATTACTA
>JBEIDK010000239.1:0-2890 GCA_040383485.1 Flavobacteriales bacterium | reverse complement strand
GGAATTGAATTTGAAGAAGGAGTACATACCGAATCAAAAATCATACTTGCAAACGAGGTAATAAAAAGTCCTGGTATACCGGATAAGGCACCATTAGTAAAATTACTAATTGAAAAAAACATACCAGTAATTTCTGAAATAGAATTTGCTGCACGTTACACAACTGCGAAATTAATTGGTATTACAGGTACAAACGGAAAAACAACTACTACTTCACTTATCTATCACATGCTTAAAAAGGCAAATTTAAATGTTGGATTAGGAGGTAACATTGGTAAGAGTTTTGCTCGCCAAGTGGCGCAAGAAAACTTTGACTATTATGTTCTTGAGCTAAGTAGTTTCCAATTGGATGGAATGTATAAAACGCGCATAAATATTGCCATTCTATGCAACATCACTCCAGACCATCTTGACCGTTATGAATATAATTTAAACAACTACATCAGCAGCAAGTTTAGGATTTCACAGAACCAATCATCAGAAGATTATTTCATCTATTGCTTAGATGATGAAATAACAAAACAGGCTATGCAAATAAATAAAATCAATGCAAAGCTTTTGCCTTTTACACTTAATGAAGAAGTGGAAGAAGGAGCATTCTTAAAAGATAAACTAATCAATATTAATATCAATAAAACACAATTTACTATGTATATAGATGAACTAGCATTGCAAGGCCGTCATAACGCCTACAACTCAATGGCCGCTGGAATAGTTGGCAAAGTGCTTGAGCTCAGAAATGAGCTTGTACGAGAAAGCATGCAAGATTTTGAAGGCATTGAACATCGCCTTGAATTTGTAGCAAAAGTAAATGGCATTACTTTTATTAACGACAGTAAAGCCACCAATATCAACAGTAGTTGGTTTGCATTAGAGAGCATGGAAAATCCAACTGTATGGATTGTTGGTGGTCAAGACAAAGGCAATGATTACGAATCGATAAAAGATTTGGTGAAAGAAAAAGTAAAAGCAATAGTATGCTTAGGTATTGATAACCAAAAAATAATTGATGCCTATAAAGATGTTATTCCAAACATTGTGGAAGCCTCCAATGCACAAGATGCTGTGAAGGCAGCATATAAGTTTGCAAAGAAGGATGAAACGGTCCTATTATCGCCCGCATGTGCAAGTTTCGATTTGTTTGAAAACTACGAAGACCGCGGACGACAATTTAAATACGCAGTGCGCAGTTTATAGTAATGCTAAATAGTATAAATTTTTACTAAATTGAAAACAATGGAGAATAAAATTAAGAAGGATAATGTAGAAAATGCATTTTTACAACAACGCCAGCAATTTAGAAAAGAAACTTTTCAAAGTGTTAAAAGTGCCGAGCATCATCTAGAATTAGTTGATGTAATAAATGGAGTAGAATATATAAATGACAGTGTAAGTGTAGATATTAATACTACTTGGCAATCACTTGAAAGAATTCAGAAAACTGTAATCTGGATTGCAGGTGGCTCAAGCAAAAATAATAACTACGAACAAATGCGCGGCATGATTAGGGAAAAAGTGAAAGTGATTATTTGCTTTGGAAAAGAACAAGTAAATATTTTTAAAACCTATCACAACGACGTAAAAATTGTAATAAATGCTAATAACTTAAGAGATGCTATTGTTATAGCGGAAAAATTCTCGGAAGAAAATGAATGTGTATTGTTTTCACCTGCCTGCGCTAGTTATGAAGAATTTGAGAACTACGAAAAAAGAGGGGAAGCTTTTAAAGCAGAAGTAAGTAAATTGAAATGGGGTGGCATTTAAAATAAATTTTGAATTGTGAATTTTAAATTATAAATAATAAAACTATCAATTCCCCTCTTTTTTGAAGATTGGCAAGGGGTTAAGACCAATGAATATAAACTCAATAATAAAAGGCGATAAAGCAATTTGGGCAGTAGTAATTATTCTGTCAATTGTATCAACTGTTGTTGTGTATTCGTCAACTGGTGCACTTGCCTATAAAAGACAAAATGGTAATACTGAGTTCTATTTATTCAAACACGTATTTACATTAGTTTTTGGTTTGGGTTTAATGGTTCTTACGCACAATATTAAATACATTTATTACAATAGACTTTCGCAAATAGCAATGTTCACAGCTATTCCATTACTTGCATTTACTTTATTGAAAGGCTCAAACTTAAATGAAGCAAGCAGGTGGATTCAAATTCCTGTTATCAATTTAACCTTTCAAACTTCTGATTTTGCTAAGCTTGCACTCATTTCATATGTAGCTAGGATGCTAGCTATAAAGCAGGAAAAATTGCATGATTTTAAAACGGGCTTCCTCCCTATCATACTTCCCATATTTGTAATTTGTGGCTTAATTTTGCCCGCAAATTTCTCGACAGCAGCAGTATTATTTACAACATGCTTTTCATTAATGTTTATTGGCCGAGTACATTACAAGCACATGCTAGCACTAATAGGAATGGGAGTTGTAGCAATACTATTAATTTTAATGATTGGTAAATTTGCACCTAAAGTGTTTCCACGATTTGGTACTTGGATGAAAAGAATTGAAAATTTTCAAAATAAAGAAAGCAAAGGAAACTTTCAGGTTGAACAGGCAAAAATTGCAATAGCAACAGGTGCACCATTTGGTAAAGGTCCAGGAAAAAGTACGCAAAGAAACTTTTTACCTCACCCCTATTCCGATTTTATTTTTGCAATTATTCTAGAAGAATATGGAACATTAATGGGCGTAGGAATATTACTATTATATATCATCATACTTTTTAGAGGTTTAAGAATATTAAAGCGGTGTGATAAAACTTTCGGTTCATTATTAGCCTTTGGATTAGCATTTAGTTTGGTGTTTCAAGGACTGATAAATATGGCAGTAGCAACAAACTTATTTCCTGTAACTGGCCAGCCATTGCCATTG
>JBEIDK010000238.1:0-2946 GCA_040383485.1 Flavobacteriales bacterium | reverse complement strand
TTACTTTACTATTCATTTCTTCCATTGGATTTTCTCAAAATCATCGGATTGAATTTAAACCTAGACAAGCTGAATTCGAGTATTTTGAATACAGAAATGACAGTATTTTTCCATTAAAAACCCCTGTTAGAAATACAACTAGTAGGGTGTTTGAAAGCAAATTACCTTATCCTATTCTCTTTATTCACGGATTAAATTCAAGTTCGGAAACTTGGAATACATCTACCGATTATTACGATACACAATATTCATTTACCTATGGAGGACGGTTTGATTTCTGTTTAAATGCAGACAACAACAATACCACAACTAATAAAAACTTTTATCCTACTGCAGGAGCTGATATTGCTGCATTTGAATCGTTTGTGCAAAATGGAGACTATTTCTATGTAAATTTTAATGTAAACCCAAATGGCGCAGTTGGAACAACTGTTTTGAGTAATCAATCAGCAATTGCTAAGCAAGGAGCTGCAGTAAAAGTAGCCATTCAAAGAGTAATGGAAGTAACCGGAAAAGACAAAGTTATTTTGATTGGGCACAGCATGGGTGGTTTAGCGTCCAGAGAATACATTCAAAACGCGTATAATTGGCAATCCGATAATCAACACCATGTAGCTAAGTTATTAACTTTAGGAACTCCCCATGGCGGAAGTAACGCAAGTGATAATGTTTTAGCGTTTATGACCGGAACGGATGTAAGTTCTGAAGCTATAAGAGATTTAAAAACCACTTACTATTATAGTGGCGAAGGAAGTCATTTTTTATTTGGAGGCACTGAAATTCAAAACAGCACAAGCATGAATGACAACTCCTATTCTCCAGATTTTTACAATGTTGATGTTAATTGCAATGGCATTTCAGGAGAAACCATTCAGGGCTTAAACCAAAAATCGATAGATAATCTAATTGATTTTTCATGTGTAATTGGACGAATAACCAATGCGTTTGGAGGTAATATCACTACTGATGGCGTGGTTTCTGAACCTTCTTCAAATATGAATACTTATTTAACTGGATTAACTTATCCTGCTAAATTATTTTACTTCAATTCGGGTTATGATATCATTGAAAATCATACTGAATTACCAGGTTATCCATACCAAATGATGCAAGGTTTAGACGAGCCTAATTTCAAGGAATTAGCTTATGGAATTACAACAAATAAAAATTATATTGGCTATACAACCGTACAAAATCCAACAGCTGCCGATAATGATTATTTCAAATTTAGTGTTGTAGACAACGTTAACGCAATTGTTTCTGTAAGTAGTATTGTAACTTCATCCATGAATGGAACTATTTTAGATGCAAGTGGAATAGATATTGGTGCTACTCAAAACAATAGTGGCGCTACACTTATTTTTACAAGAACACTTGCTCCTGGTAACTATTACTTAAAATTAACAAGTACTAACCCAACAAACACGAATTATACCACACCCTATCAATTTACTATTACGACTACTTTAAGTGTTAACGACAATAGTTTTGCTTCTTTTACTTTTTATCCTAATCCCGTTAAAGATATTTTGCATTTAGAAAATATTTCTATAACAAAAGCTAGTATTTACAGTATGTTAGGTCAATTAATCGAAACACAAACATTTGAAAATACGACTTCTAATAGTTTAGATTTAATTAGTTTAGAAAGTGGAATATACTTAATTGTGTTAGAAAACGATTTGGAACAGAAAACCATTAAAGTGATTAAAGAATAAAACAAAAAACGCTCTTAAAAGAGCGTTTTTTTATTTAAAATATTTCTTTCTCAACCAAAAGGCTACATTTACTAAGATTATCAAAGCGGGAACTTCCACTAGAGGTCCGATAACACCTGCAAAAGCTTGTCCGCTATTGATTCCGAAAACACCGATGGAAACAGCAATAGCTAACTCAAAGTTATTTCCTGAAGCGGTAAACGACAACGCTACTGTATCTCTATAATTAGCTCCAATTTTCATCGCCACAAAGAACATCAAGAAGAACATAATCGCAAAGAAAATGACTAAAGGAATAGCAATTCTAACCACATCCATTGGTAAATCTACAATCATTTCGCCTTTTAAACTGAACATCACTACAATCGTGAATAAAAGTGCTATTAACGTAATTGGAGAAACAAATGGAATAAACGTTTGATTGAAAAACTTATCTCCTAAATATCTTTTAATCGCAAAACGACTCATAACTGCTAATGCAAACGGAATTCCTAAATAGATTCCAACTGTTTGAGCAATTTCTGAAATAGTGATATTTAATGCTAACTCTTTGATTCCAAATAAAGGTAACATGATTTCTAAATAGAAATAAGCATACAAACTGAAGAAAAACACTTGTAACAAACTATTAATTCCGATTAAACCAGCAGTTAATTCTCTGTTTCCTTCGGCAAGTTCATTCCAAACGATAACCATGGCAATACAAGGCGCAATTCCGATGATAATCAATCCCGTCATATATTCTGGATAGTCTTTCAAAAAGAAAGTCGCCAATAAAAACATTAAAAAAGGACCTACAATCCATGTGATAATAAACGAAGCCGATAATAACTTTGGTTTTTCAAACATTTGCGGCACTTTTGAAAAATCGATTTTGGTTAACGGTGGATACATCATTAAAATCAAACCAATTGCCAACGGAACATTGGTAGTTCCTGATGAAAATGAATTGATAAAATCAGCTGAATTGGGAATAAAATATCCAATAGCAACACCAATTAACATCGCTAAGAAAATCCAAAGGGTTAAATAACGGTCTAAAAATCCTAATCGTTTTTTCATTTTATTACTTTTTTATTTGAGAAAACACAAAAAGCATTTCGCTTGCAATTTGTAAACTTCTTTCTGTATATTTTTCGTTCATTAGATCCGTTCCATCAAATGCTTTTGGATCATCGTATTTGATTGGGAATCTAGCTTCTGCACCAAAAACCATGGGACAACCTTC
>JBEIDK010000237.1:0-2962 GCA_040383485.1 Flavobacteriales bacterium | reverse complement strand
GATTTTGTCTGGTGTCAAAAAATGCTAATAATTCTACTTTCTTTTCAGTATTATTTATTTGATATAGTAGTAAATTATGTTTGGTAACAAGCACTTCATACACATTTTGTTTCTCTGAACCTCTAAATAAAAATGGATTTTTAGAAATTAAATGTATCAATTCGTTTGTTCGTAGTATCAAGTTTTCAATTTGTTTGTTAGTCCAGTATTCCGCCAAATAATCAATTACATTTTCAAACGTTATTTCTGCTTGCATTGACCATATTACTTTGTAAGCCATTTTTTATACTTTTTCATTACAGCGTTATGTGATTTTCCTTTTCCCTCTTTTAGTTCGGATTTGGCTATTTTTACAATGCTTTTTTGGTAATCACTTAATTCGTCCCATAAATCGGTATTGTAACTACTAAAAACTGCTTTCATTTGTTTAATAACAGCTTCGTTTTGTGTACCTAATATAGATTTTGCCAATTCTATTTTTTCTGTTTGTAAATGCATCATATATTTTTATTACAAATATAATTTCTATTTCTTTTTGTACTTGTATTTGTCTAACTAAGAATAACTTTTAGCAGAGCGCAGTCTGGAGACTATGCTCAACAGGGGTTTTTACATTTACAACGCCCATAAAAGCATTTGCTGCTATGGCAAATGCTAAAAGTTCATTTGTAAATTTTGTTGTCATATATATTTTTTTTTACACTTGGTTTAAAGTAAATAACTCTTATAGATTGTAAAAATATTATTCTGTTTGAAATGACAATGTTATTTTTTTAACATTTTATTAAATCACATTACAGAAATGTCTAAACCATAAAAGTTTAATACTTTTAGCGATGATAATTAATTTTTAAAGACAGCTATTTTACGATAATTGTCAATATTATTCGTTGTTGCAAGATTGCATGAAAGCTTAGAGTTGTAGCAGGATTTTCAATCAAAATGTACTACCTATTTTATGAAGAGACCGTTTCATGATATATTGAGTCAAACATAAAAGTTTACATGCAATAATTTTGATGCCAACACCTCGCCTCAATTATATTTTCAACCAATGTAATTACGGAACAAATTTATTGCATTACCTGTCTTGCTTCTGCCTTAATTATTTCTAGAGCAACATCGCTAGGCATCCTATCCACTTTCTGAATTAGTTCGAAAATAATATTACATAAATCAATACCTGTAGCAGTATCGGGCAATTTTATGGTTGCAATATTAATTGCCTTTATAGTTTCTTCTTTTGAGTTTTTAATTGCATCCCAAACGCCTGATGAAACATAAATTTGTTGTGCCAAATTATGTTCATATTCATTTCTAATTGTTTTTACAAGCTCCGATTGTAAAAGCTTAGCACTCATGCCATGTTTATGTGTTCTCATAATAAGACTGTTCAACGAAATTCGTTCCATCAATAAAACAAGTCTCTCATAAGCTTGCAACTTAATAGGAGTAATCATTTTCTGATTGTTCATCCTTAATTCTAAAACCGTTTTTGAATATTCACGGTCCATAAATTTTTTAAGAATAAAAAAAGCAGTCAATGCAACTACTGTTGAGGGTAAAATGTATTTTAAAATTTCTAATAACTCTGTCATATATTTTTATTGAGAAGCCGAATTTATTATATTTTTTTTAAATCAAGTGGTTTATATTTGCTAAATGAAAAAAGAAATAGCACATAGCTGGTTCAAGGCTTTTAATGAACATAACCTTGAAAATTTATTAGCATTATATGATGATAACGCTAAACATTACAGTCCTAAACTCAAGTTAAAATACCCTGAAACAAAAGGATTAATAATAGGTAAACAAAATTTAAGTAATTGGTGGGCCGAGTCATTTAAAAATATACCAAGCTTGCAATATGTACCAAATTTTATTTTGGAAGATGATGGTAAAATATTTATGGAATATTTGCGTAAAGCTGAACAGCAAGATGATATTGTTGTTGGTGAATTATTATGCATTGAAAATAACCTAATTATTGAATCGAAGGTTTATCATTCTTAGTTACAATATTATTTTTAAATAATTATAGTAGTTAAATAAATTTTTAGTTGCTTGATTTAAATTTGAAAATACTATTTTTGCGTTCCACTTAATGAATTGAGATTCTTAAAAAATAAATAACAAAGATAATGGCAGATATTTTCGAAAAAATTAAAGCAAACAGAGGCCCTATAGGACAACACGCTAAAGAGAGTCATGGTTATTTCACATTTCCAAAATTAGAAGGTGAAATTGCTCCGCACATGAACTTTAGAGGCCGTAAGCGCTTAAATTGGAGTTTAAATAATTATCTTGGATTGGCCAACCATCCTGAAGTAAGGAAAACTGACGCAGATGCTGCAGCAGAATACGGATTTGCAATGCCAATGGGCGCAAGAATGATGAGTGGCAATAGCAATTTTCATGAACAACTTGAAGCAGAGCTATCAGCTTTTGTTCATAAGGAAGATACTATTTTATGCAACTTTGGATACCAAGCAATTGTCTCGGCAATTGACTGTTTAGTTGACCGCCGAGATATTATTGTTTACGATGCAGAGTCGCATGCTTGTATTTTAGATGGCTTGAGATTACACATAGGAAAACGATATGTGTTTAAGCATAACGATGTTGAAGATTGTGATAAGCAATTAGCAAGAGCCACAAAACTAGCAGCAGAAACAGGAGGCGCAATTCTATTAATTACTGAAGGTGTTTTTGGAATGCGTGGAGACCAAGGCAAATTAAAAGAAATAGTAGAATTAAAGAAAAAATATAATTTCAGATTATTGGTTGACGATGCACATGGTATAGGCACTATGGGTGCTACAGGAGGCGGAACTGGTGAAGAGCAAGGCTGTCAGGATGGAATTGATATTTATTTTGGAACCTTTGCCAAATCTTTTGCCTTGATAGGCGGTTTTATAAGTAGCGACGAACAAGTTGTTGAATACTTAAGATACAATATGCG
>JBEIDK010000236.1:0-3105 GCA_040383485.1 Flavobacteriales bacterium | reverse complement strand
GTTGCGGTAAAAGGGATAACACTCGCAAAGCCAAGATTAGTTCCTATAGTAGTGCCAGCCCATAATTGCGCACCTGCTGTTTTAGTAGTTATGGCAACCATGTTGCTTGCATTTGTTGGGTCAGCACCCAAAACAGTTGAATTGCCGCCAAAATCAGTAACAGTATAGTTTACTGTTGAAACATCAAAAGTAACAGGTAGGTTTATTTGGCTTTGCGTCGGCACTTGATTAACAAGCATAATATCATCTTGATAGAAAGTAAAATTATTACTTCCATCTCCCATTACACCTAAATCATATATAAATACCAAATCGGTGTAGGTATTTGAAGCAACACCTGTAAAATCCCAACTAAGTTCTTCCCAAGTGTTAATCATTGAAGTATATGCTGTACGCTGCTCAAAAGCTCCGTTAGCTCCTTCGATTTTAAATAAAACTGGGCAGTTTGCACGTGGCGAATGCACCTTCATCTTAAAGGTATTGTTAGATGTAAAGTCAAGTGCCGATGAAAGTGTAAGCTTGCTACCACCCCAAGGTTGCCCAGCATTCTTAACCATTCGTAATACTGAAGAGCTTGTATTAATACCTCCTGGAGCAGGATTTGCTAATACTGTAGTCGCGCCTCCGTCAAAATCTGTCATAGTGTACGTAACACCAGGAGCTTCGAATGAAATTGGCAGTGTGATTTGAGCCTTTAGGTTTGTAAAGTTTAGCGTGGCAAAAATTGCTAAACCTATTTTTGTAATTTTATTCATATTAATTTAATTTAATTTTATGTAAACATAATAAGTTATTGTAATAAATACAATATAACTTTAAATAAATTATAATTTAACTTATTCTAAAATTTTAGAAGGCTGAACAAATCGAATAAAACTGACTATTCAAACTAATTTATAACCTTATATATTTCTTTTCAAAAAAAATAACTTATCATTTTACGCTTTATTGCCATTTGTTTCTTCTACTAAATAATTGCCAAAAGCAGTGCTACCAATTTTATTTGGCTTCAAAATTTGTAAGCTATGGTTCCTAATCTAAACATTTGTTGACCCACCAAACCAACAACAAACTAAATCATTCAGTTGTATCTAGGCTTATAAATTCAACCTAAAGTTTATAAACAATTAGGTTTCATTTGTAAAAATAGAAACCTCAATATTTGTATGAGCAACGGCTAGAATAATAAATTTTTGATTAAAATCACTTTTCGAAAAATCCAATTCATCATAAACTAAATATTATTTCTGCTAGCCTATTATTTCTTCTAAATGAGTAGCAAGCATTAATAGTTTCATCGACTTCTTATGAGTTTTAAAATCAGCCTTTTCAAAAGAAGCTAGAGGTAATAATTTTAGGGCAATTCCAGCCTAGTAATTTATTTAGGATAATATTAAATGATTTTATGTAGTTGTAATTAAAAATTAGTTTAGAGAAGTAAAAAATCAAGTCAAAAAAATACATTTGTTCAAAAAAATAAACTTAAAAAATTATGTCAAATTCACTAAGAGAATTAGAACCAAAAGAAATGTGGAACCATTTTGCAGATTTAAATGCTGTGCCACGTCCCTCAAAAAAAGAAGAACGCATAATTGAATTCATTATTCAGTTCGGGAATAAATTAGGTTTAGAAACATATAAAGATGAAGTTGGTAATGTGATTATAAAGAAGCCTTCAAGCAAAGGCATGGAGCAGAAACAAACAGTTGTATTACAAAGCCATCTTGATATGGTACATCAAAAAAATGCAGCAACTAATTTCGATTTTAATACACAAGGTATTGAAATGTTTGTGGATGGTGATTGGGTAAAAGCCAACGGTACAACACTTGGAGCAGATAATGGTATTGGAGTAGCCTCTATCATGACAATCTTATCCACTAAAAACATTCCTCATCCCGCTATAGAAGCTTTATTTACCATTGATGAAGAAACAGGAATGACAGGCGCTTTAAATTTACAGGGCGGTTTATTAGAAGGTAAAATACTATTAAATTTAGATACTGAAGATGACAATGAGTTGACAATTGGTTGCGCTGGTGGTATTGACGTTACAGCAACGGGAAGCTATACTCATGAGGCACCACCACCAAACACAGTGGCATATAAAATTTTTGTAAAAGGCTTAACTGGCGGACATTCAGGAATGGATATTTATAAAGGACGCGGCAATGCAAATAAAATAATGAATCGTATTCTACTTGCAACCTTCGAAAAATTTGGAATACAAATTGCATCAATTGATGGAGGTAGTTTAAGAAATGCTATTCCCCGCGAATCCGTTGCTGATATTGTAATTCTAGAAAATGATGAACCAGAGTTAGAGTCCTTTATTGGTGAGCTTGAAAAAGAAATTAAAGCAGAATATAATACTACAGATAACCACTTAAGCATTACGATAACCAAAGCAGAAGAAAAAATTAGAGTAATGCAAAAAGGTTTTCAAGTAAAGTTAATGAGATGCTTGTATGCTACCGAAAATGGAATTTATAGAATGAGTGCCGATATTGAGCATTTGGTGCAAACATCAAATAATCTTGCAAGAGTTTTGTGTAAAAATGGAGAATACACTATTCAATGCTTAACAAGAAGTTCTGTTGATTCAGAAAAAATGGACTTAGCAAAATCATTAAAAAGTACATTTGAATTAATTGGAGCCAAGGTTGATTTTAAAGGCTCATATCCAGGTTGGACTCCTAAACCCGAAGCGGCTATTGTAAAAACTATGAGTAGCTTATATAAAGAAATGTATAATGAGGAAGCATTAGTGAGTGCGTGCCATGCTGGGTTAGAATGTGGTATTTTAGGAACTAATTATCCAGACATAGAAATGATTTCATTTGGGCCAAACATAAGAGGTGCACATTCACCTGATGAAAAAGTACAGGTTAGCTCAGTGCAGAAATTTTGGAACTTCTTTTTAGAAACTTTAAAAAGAATTCCCGACAAAAAATAATTAAAATGTTTAACCCAGAATATGCATTAGAAATTCTATTACAACGCAAAACCCCTTCAAAATATGAAGTATACAACTTTTCCTCATGCATCATATATCCAATATGATTTATTCGCAAAAGTTCATATTTTATTAGGCTTTAGCGTTTC
>JBEIDK010000235.1:0-3115 GCA_040383485.1 Flavobacteriales bacterium | reverse complement strand
AGTAATCCCAGAAGTTTTTTGTCAATTGAATCCATTAATTGTGTTGTTGTTTGTTGTTGTTATCGGCAAATGTAATCAAAACGATTAAAAAACGGAAATAAAAACTACAACATGAAACAAAATTAAAATTAAAATCTAATTTAAATAATTACTATTGATTATTAAACTATACTATTATATTTTTGATTTAAAATAAACAACTAAACATTAAAAATATGGAAAATTTCAACCCAGCAGACAACATTCAAGACTTACAATATTTTGGTGAATTTGGAGGTGTAAATCCATCGATTTCCGACAGTTCAACTTATACTTTTTTGTCGGCAAAAACCATGTTCGACACCTTTGAAGGCAATGCAGAAGGATGTTATTTATATTCACGTCATTCATCTCCAAGTAATTTATATTTAGACAAAGCATTAGCTGCCATGGAAGGAACTCAATCGGCAAATGTTGCTGCTTCTGGAATGGGTGCTATTACTCCTACTCTTTTACAATTATGTGGAAACGGTGATCATATTGTTTCAAGTAGAACTATTTACGGAGGAACATATGCTTTTTTAAAGAATTTCGTTCCAAGAATGGGCATCAAAACTACCTTTGTTGACATTACCAAATTAGACATCGTTGAAGCTGCAATAACACCAAATACCAAAGTTTTATATTGCGAAACGGTAAGTAATCCTTTATTAGAAGTAGCTGATATTGCTTCCTTGGCTAAAATTGCAAAAAAACACAACATTAAATTAGTTGTTGATAATACGTTTTCACCGTTATCAGTTGCTCCTGCAAAATTAGGTGCTGATATCGTGATTCATTCGTTAACAAAATACATCAACGGAAGTAGTGATACTGTTGGTGGTGTGGTTTGTGCTTCTCAAGAATTCATCAATAGCTTGAAAAATGTAAACGACGGAGCAAGTATGCTTTTAGGTCCGACAATGGATAGTTTGCGTTCGGCTTCTGTGATGAAAAACTTAAGAACCTTACACATTAGAATGAAACAACACAGCCACAATGCAATGTATTTGGCTAACAAATTTGAAGCAGACGGAATTAAAACGGTTTACCCAGGTTTAGCAAGTCACCCAAGTCATGAAATATACAAAACCATGATTAATCCAGAATATGGTTTTGGAGGAATGATGACCATTGATGTAGGTACTTTAGATAAGGCAAATGCTTTGATGGAATTAATGCAACAAAGAAACTTAGGCTATTTAGCAGTAAGTTTAGGGTTTTACAAAACCTTATTTAGTGCGCCTGGAACTTCAACTTCATCTGAAATTCCATTAGAAGAACAAGCAGAAATGGGCTTAACAGATGGATTAATTCGTTTTTCTATTGGTTTAGATAATGATATTGAAAGAACCTATCAAATGATGAGACAATGTATGGTAGAATTAGGTGTTTTATAATTCTTAAAATCAATATTTTAAAAATCCAGTTGAGTATTCAACTGGATTTTTATTTTAACTAAACTTTGCGATATACTTTCCTTTTTCTATATTGCAACCTCAAACAAAACTAAATGGACACTAAAATCATAAAAAACAGAGAATTAAAACTATGGGAAGCTTTAATTCCTGTATTTGCTTTAATTGGAATGCTGGCCTATAATGTACTATTTGTTTATAATGGCGAAGATGATAATGCACTTGGCGGAAGTAATCAATTTATTCTCTTATTAGGTGGCGCTGTCGCTGCAATTGTAGGCTATTTTACCAAAGTTCCCTTTCATAAAATGTTAGACGAAGTTGCTAATAATATTAAATCAACAGCAAGTGCGATTCTTATTTTGTTAATGGTTGGTGCCCTTGCTGGTACTTGGATGGTGAGTGGAATTATTCCTTCAATGATATATTATGGTTTACAAATTTTAAGTCCAGCTATCTTTTTACCAGCTACCTTAATCATTTGTTCGGTAATTTCTATTGCTACTGGAAGTTCTTGGACAACTTCAGCAACTGTAGGTATTGCATTAATAGGTATTGGTGGTGCATTAGGTTTTGATTTAGGAATGGTGGCTGGAGCTGTAATATCTGGTGCTTATTTCGGAGATAAATTATCCCCCATGTCTGACACCACTAACCTTGCCCCTGCAATGGCGGGAACCGATTTGTTTACGCATATTAAATACATGACATTAACTACAATCCCAACTTACATAATCACTTTAATTTTATTTATCGTCTTAGGACTTTCTGTAGAAGTAAGTGGTGAGGCAAATACAAACGATTTATTAAACTCAATAACAGCAAGTTTTAATGTTACTCCATTATTGTTTTTAGTTCCAGTTATAGTAATCGGATTAATCGTTAAAAAAACGGAACCATTGGTTGCGCTTTTAGTTGGGACTTTATTAGCGGGAATTTTTGCTATTATTTTTCAACCGGAAATTGTTACTCAAATTACTGGAGCCGATAGTTTAACTTTCAAATCAGCTTATAAGGGGGTAATGCAAGCTATAACTACTGAAGTAATTGTTCCTACAGAAAGTAAAACATTAGCAGATTTATTTACTTCTGGCGGCATGGCAAAAATGTTACCAACCATTTGGTTAATTTTATGTGCGATGGTTTTTGGCGGAATTATGGATGCAATTGGAGCTTTAGCAAGAATTAGCGAATCATTATTGAAGTTAGCGCATACAACTTTTGGTTTGTTTGCTTCAACTGTTGGAAGTTGTTTAGCATTAAACATAACAGCGTCTGATCAATATTTAGCAATTGTAGTACCTGGAAAAATGTTTGCAAAAGCATATAAAGACAAAGGACTAGCACCAGAAAACTTAAGTAGAACATTAGAAGATACCGGTACAGTTACATCCGTATTAGTACCTTGGAACACTTGTGGTGCTTACCAAGCCGGTACACTAGGAGTTTCAACACTGGATTATTGATTTGGCCTAACGGTTCCGCAGCTGCGTGAAGCCCACAGTGCGCAGGTGTCCTCTGCGTCCGGTCGAGCGGCCGATGCGGTCAGGCGCGCAGATGCACTTCAAGCCAGTGTCGACGAACTGCAGGCGAAATGCAAACAGTTTGAGGCTCAGTTGCAAGCGGCAAGACAAGCGGCTGAAGAGGCGGCGAAAGAATCTGCCTCACGCGAGCTGCTT
>JBEIDK010000234.1:0-3256 GCA_040383485.1 Flavobacteriales bacterium | reverse complement strand
TTACCAACTGATCCAAATACATTAACTGGCCAACAAATAATAGATTTATTTGCAAAGGAGATGAATGTACCAAATAAGGTTTCGGTAATGCAAATTTGGCTCATCAAAATTCTCGGATTATTTATTCCGTTTATGCGTGAAATGCCTGAAATGATGTATCAATACGACCGTGATTATTTTTTCGATAGCTCCAAATTTATGAAGCGTTTCCCACAATTTAATATTACTACTTATCAAGAAGGCATAAAACTTATTGTTGGCAAATAATTGTTGCTTTTAGTAAAGCATTTTTTACTTTTATTGCCTACAATTATAAAGCTTTCAATGATTCAATATCATCACTTAATGCGCCATGTACTTGACAATGGAGCAATTAAAACAGACCGCACTGGTACGGGAACTACAAGTGTTTTTGGTTATCAAATGAGGTTTAACCTCGAAGAGGGCTTCCCTCTTTGCACCACAAAAAAACTGCATCTTCGAAGTATTATTTATGAACTACTTTGGTTTTTAACTGGTGATACAAATATCAAATATTTAAAAGATAATAATGTTTCTATTTGGGATGAATGGGCTGATGAAAATGGAAATCTAGGTCCTGTTTATGGCGCGCAATGGCGCAGTTGGAAAGGAGCAAATGGACAAACCATTGACCAAATTACTGATGTTATAAATCAAATAAAAAACAATCCCGATAGCCGACGAATGATTGTGAGTGCTTGGAATGTTTCAGATATTCCAAATATGAAACTACCCCCGTGTCATGCTTTTTTTCAGTTTTATGTTGCAAACGGAAAACTCAGTTGCCAACTTTATCAGCGCAGTGCCGACATATTTTTAGGTGTGCCTTTTAATATTGCCTCGTACGCATTATTACTAATGATGGTTGCACAGGTTTGTAATTTAAAAGTTGGCGAATTTGTGCATACCTTAGGTGATGCACATTTGTATAGCAACCATATTGAACAAGCAAATTTGCAATTGTCTCGCGAATTACGTCCACTTCCAACAATGAAAATTAATCCTGATGTGAAAGATATCTTCAGTTTTAAGTATGAAGATTTTACTTTAGAGAACTATGATCCACATCCTCATATAAAGGCTACTGTAGCAGTATAACATGATGATTTTAACCAACAATAATTTACTCCAATAAAATTCTATCTATACTTAACATAAGCATGCATTTAGAACTCTACACACCTCAACATTTTAAAGATTATGAATTAATTGATTGTGGTAATTTTTTAAAGTTAGAACGCTTTGGAAATGTTATAACCATTCGTCCCGAACCTCAAGCGCTTTGGGATCCTGCTTATAATATTGCTGAGTGGCGCAAACAAGCTCATGTTGAGTTTGTTCCTAAATCTAGTTCAAGCGGCGAATGGAAGAAATTAAAACCAAGCAAAGAACAGTGGCGAATACAATATCAAAACAAGGAAATGGAAACACCAATTACCTTACGCCTTGGTTTAACTTCCTTTAAACATGTCGGTGTATTCCCTGAACAAGCTGTCAATTGGGACTATATACATCAAAACATTAAAAAAATAAAAAAGCCCGAACCTAAATTTTTAAACCTTTTTGCCTATACAGGTGCTGCTAGTATAATTGCTCGAAATGCTGGTGCCGATGTGGTGCATTGCGACTCTATTAAGCAAGTTGTTTCATGGGCAAATGAAAATATGCAACTTTCTAATCTGGAGAATATACACTGGGTGGTTGAAGATGCTTTAAAATTTGTAAAGCGTGAAGTTAAAAGGGGTAAAAAATATAATGGTATTATCCTTGACCCTCCGGCATACGGACATGGTGCTAATGGCGAAAAGTGGAAACTAGAAGAAAACATCAATGAAATGATGAAACTAGTTCTTCAATTGCTTGATGATGAAGAGCATTTTTTAATTTTAAATGCTTACTCGCTTGGCATGTCGGCCTTGGCAATAAATAATTTAGTTCAACCTTTTATAGACTCACGTAAGCAAACAAAATTATCATTGGGTGAGTTATACTTAATGTCGCATACAAAGAAGATATTGCCTTTAGGAGTTTGGAGTAGATTATCAAATTTATAGTATTTTATATAAATTAGTATTACTGATTTTTTTATTTTTACGAAACAAAATTTAAGTGATGTCAGAAATTTCCGCCTTGATAAGTTTACTAGATGACCCTGATGAAAGAATTTTTGTTGAAATAAAAAATAAGATACTATCGTTAGGAGGCAATATTATTCCGGAACTTGAAAGTACCTTCGAAACTAACTTCGACCCATTGGTACAACAAAGAACTTTAGACCTAATTCACGAAATACAATTTACAAACACATTAAAAAACTTAAAAGATTGGAAGAATAATGGCTCTGAAAACATTTTAGAAGGAGCAATCATTATTGCTAAATATCAATACCCCGACCTAAATGTTGATAAACTCCATAAACATATTGAACAAATAAAAAATGATGTTTGGCTTGAACTAAATGAAAATTTAACAGCATTAGAAAGAGTAAGAGTTATCAATCACATATTGTTCGATATACATTCTTTTAGCGGTAATACTCAAAATTTTCATGCACCACAAAATTCATTTATAAACACAGTTTTAGAAACTAAAAAAGGCAATCCATTATTATTGTCAATACTTTATTTATGCATTTGTCAGCCTTTAAAAATTCCGTTGTACGGCGTTAACCTTCCTGAACATTTTATTGTTGCTTATATTGATGATGCTGAGTTTGCATACAATACCAAAATAAAAAATGTACTATTTTATGTTAACCCATTTAGTAGAGGAACAATTTTCGGAAAAGTTGAAATAGATAATTTTTTAAAACAACTGAAATTAAAAGAAGAAAATCAATATTACCAACCTTGCAGTAATATTGACATGATTAGAAGATTATTGCGTAACCTTACCTATTCATTTGAAAAGATGGGATACAAAGATAAGGTTGAAGAAGTGAATCAGCTATTAGCCCAATTAAATTAATATAGATGCGATTATTAAAAGGTAATACTCCTCGTTGGGTTGTTTTTATTTTAGATGTATTTACCTCAGCAGTATCTATTGTACTAGCTTATTTGCTTCGATTTAATTTTCATATTCCTGAGCCCGATTTGTCTTATTTCCCATATGTATTTTGCTTTGTTGTAGCATTACGTTCTCTTTCATTTTTTATTGGTAAAACATATTCTGGTATTATCAGGTATACAAGTTTTGATGATGCCAGAAGAATATTTACTGTTGTTTTAATTGG
>JBEIDK010000233.1:0-3343 GCA_040383485.1 Flavobacteriales bacterium | reverse complement strand
TTTAGAGTTAATCACCACAAAAAATTACAATAAAGTATACTTACCAAAAAATGATTCCATAAGACTTTATGTAATCAATGCAAGTAATAAACTTAGTTTAAAAAGCTATAACTGGAACTATCCAATTATTGGTGAAGCATCTTATAAAGGTTTTTTTGATAAGAATTTATTAAATAGAGAGATGTTCTTATTAAGAAAACAAAATTTAGATATTGATGTGGGAGAAGTAGAAGCTTGGAGTACATTAGGCTGGTTCAATGATCCTTTGATGGGTTCTGTATTAGATAATGACATTGAAGAAATATCGTCGGTTATCATTCATGAATTATTTCATGCAACAGTTTATATAAATGGAGATACTGAGCTAAATGAAAACTTAGCAGAATTTGTTGGTGTACAAGGTGCAAAAAAATTCCTTAAAACCTTAAAAAAACATAATGCTGATAATCAATATTTCGAGAATAAAGAGAAGCGTAATACCGCTTTTAATTTGTTCATGCATCACTGCGCCATACGCTTGAATAATCTATATAACAGCGACTTAACAGATGCAGAAAAAGAGGCTAAAAAAAAGAAGTTGTTATTCGATTTTTGCGTAGAACTATACAAAAGAAATATTTTTGGTGAAGAAAAAAATAGATTAATTTGTAGGAGAATTCTTCATTCAAAAAACGCTTATTTTACTGGTTACTTGAATTATTATGCAAATGATAATATGTACTTAGAAGAGTTACAAACAAAGTATAATGGTGAAATAAAATTGTTTATTAGAGATTATAAAAACAAATATAAAAAATGATAATAAAGATATTAAAACTTGCCTTTTTATTGATGATATTCACGCTAGTTGCGGCATTTACCTCAGGTTCTTATTCTTATAAGGTGGCGATATTAAAGTATAATGGCGGCGGCGATTGGTATGCTAATTTAGAAACATCTTTGCCCAATTTGATTAAGTTTTGCAATGACAACCTTCATTCAAACATAAACCCTGAACAAGGAATTGTTGAAGTTGGTAGTGCTGAAATTTTTAATTACCCATTTATACACATGACTGGTCATGGTAATGTTGTCTTTAATACGCATGAAATTGAAAACCTCCGCAATTATTTAATATCTGGTGGCTTTCTGCATGTTGATGATAATTACGGAATGGATAAATTTATTAGGCCAATGATGAAACAGGTTTTTCCTGAATTAGAGTTTGTAGAATTACCTTTTAGTCATCCTATCTATCACCAAAAATATGATTTCCCGAATGGGCTGCCTAAAATTCATGAACATGAGAATAAACCACCTCAGGGATTTGGGTTAATTTATCAAGGACGTTTAATATGCTTCTATTCATTTGAATGCGATTTAGGTGATGGCTGGGAAAGTTATGAAGTTCATAAAGATTCGCCTGAAGCACATCAAAAAGCATTAAAAATGGGTGCAAACTTAATCCAATATTCATGCATGAGCGGATATGGAATTCGGAATTAATATCTTATTCAGGCTTATTTAAATTTAGGGTTAAATAATTTGGCTACATTTGCCCAAATTTCAATTTTAATATCATGAAAGTCAATAGTACTAGCGTTTTTGAAGAGTATGCTAAAGCAACTCAAAAATTAATGAAAGGTTATGAAACGATTCAACAAATAAAAGATGTTGAAATTGCAGAAACCTCTAAAACATTGGTTTATGAAGAAGACAAAATGCGTTTATTTCATTACGATAGAGAAACCAAAGCTGAAGTAAAAACTCCCGTTTTAATTGTGTATGCTTTAGTAAATACATACAAGATGCTTGACTTGCAAGCAGACCGTAGCTATATAAAAAATTTACAAAATTTAGGTTTAGATATTTATTTAATCGATTGGGGTAATCCAACAAGAGGAGATAAATATTTAACTATGGATGATTATATAAATGGCTACATTGATAATGCTGTGAATCATATTCGCAAGGCTCACAAAGTTCAAAAAATCAATATTTTAAGTATCTGTCAAGGTGGTACCTTTAGTATAATTTATTCTGCCTTGCATCCCGAAAAAATAAAGAATTTAGTAACTCACGTCACTCCTGTTGATTTTAGTGGCAATGATGGTTTGCTATTTCGTTGGGCGAAGGATATGAATTTTGATAAATTAGTAGATGATTATGATGGAATTATTCCTGGTGAGTTTTTAAATTCAGGGTTCGACTTACTTAAGCCGATGATGAAAATTAATAAAAGCCAAGGGTTAATGAATATGCTTGATGACAAGTCGAAGGTTGAAAATTACATGCGCATGGAAAAGTGGATTAATGAAAGTCCTGACCAAGCTGGCGAGTGTTTTAGACAATTTATGAAAGACTTATACCAAGGAAATAAATTGGCAAAAGGAGAATTAGTTGTTGGAGGTAAAAAGGTAAACCTCAAGAACCTTACATCTAGTTTACTTAATATTTATGCAACAGAGGATCATTTGGTGCCGCCAACAGCAACTATTCCGCTAAATGATTTAGTTGGGTCAAAGGATAAGGAACTGTATAAGTTTCAGGGTGGCCATATTGGAGTGTTTACTGGAGCTAGGAGCCAAAAAGAACTTGCTCCTGCAGTTGCAAAATGGTTAAAAGATAGAGACTAAATAAGATTTATTTTAAAAATTAAAGTAGCTGTCTCAAAAGTAACAATTGTTTGTCATTACAACGAATGCAGTACCGCAAAGCAGCAACAACTCCAAAATAGACAATCGTTGTTAATCTAAATCTCAACAAAATTAGGCGTTTTAGAGATGCTTAAATAAGTTTAGCATAACAAAACTGGTTTTCGAGACAGCCTATTTTTTTGTGATTGTTGTTTGTAATCTAAGTAAAATTTACTTTCCAAATTTAGCAATAACACTTCCCAAATCTCTAATTTGTGAAATAAATTCATTGCTTGGCTCCACCTTAAATTTTTTTGTATTAATTTCTGTAGCTCCACTTTGCATGGTTTCATCAAGAACAATAAATCGCATTTCGCAAGTGCCAGGATTTACACCTGTTATATGAAAAAGCCTATCAACCAATGATGTGCTTAAATCCTCAATTTTAGTATATAGCTGAATATTCTTTATTTTCTTGCTTCTTACATCGCTGAGAAATGAAAAATTGGTAAATTTTGTTTCAAAATTCTTGCGCCAATCATTGTATTCAACTCTTGCCGAAACAAATACATAGTTACCTTCAATCATCCAATCTTTATGCTTAGAAAAATCATCTTTGAATAATGTAAACTGCATGCTACTATCATAATCCTCTAGCATAAATGTTACAAATGGATTTCCGTTTTTTGCCGTTTTAATTTGCACTTGACTCATTATACCTGCAAAAT
>JBEIDK010000232.1:0-3378 GCA_040383485.1 Flavobacteriales bacterium | reverse complement strand
TATTTGCGATTGCTGAACTGCAGTTAGCTGCCTATTCGGGAATACTTCTTGTTCAAGAACCTGTCTCCATTGATGATTTGAAAGGTATTCTTTATTATCTTTTATTCCTGGAGGAGAGGTTATTAAATTTTGATGAAAAAGTGGATCAATGGTAAACCAAGCTAATTTAGCTCTGTTATAGTTCCAAGGCAACCTTCCTTGAAAATTAACTTCCGGAAAAAGGTCAGGTTGACCCTGAGGAAGACTAGCAATAGCCCAATTAAATTGTTGTCGCAAATCAATGGTTGATTGTGTTGCTTCAAAGTCATCAAGATATGATGTTCCTGATTTGCCAATGGCTCTGCTATGGCCAGGAATGAAATATGCTGCTTCACCACTCATGGTTATGGTTGACATTTCCTTTGTATTGATGAGAGGAATTTTATCAACTAATTTAGTAAGCCAAGGAGCATCTGTTTTATAGTTACCATCGATACCGATAATTGTATTGGCGATTGGCTCATCACCTAAAACTGTTTTAGGGGTTAAAGGACGTTCGGTAAGTCTTAAAATAGTACCTCCTAAGGTTAAGTCTTTATGTGCTTTATAAACCACATTGGTTCCAATTAAACTTCTTTGTATTGGGTTAAATACCTGTTGACTTTCGTAACTTGCTTTGATGGCGGCATTTGAAGCCATTAAAGCAGTATTAATAATCTTAACTTTTCCAGCTGCATAATCAACTGTATAATCAACATTCTCTGTTAGTTTAGTACCATTAGCAGTAACAGTTACGGAGTTTTGCGGAATATTTGTTCCATTCAAAGAAATTTCTGCACCTGATGCTGAGCTATAAGTACCTTTAATTTTAAACCTATTTTTACCTGGTATTTGCTGTGCAGCTGTTTTTGTGGAATCATATAATTCTCTAAACGAATATTTTAATCCAACTTCGCGTTGTGCTGGGTCAACTTCAAAAACACCAGCAGAAGGGTAGTAGGTGCCAAATCTATCTTCAAAGTCTCTACCAAAAGGCTCTACCAAAGGAAAATATATTCTTCCATTTGATTTATTAATTGTAACTCCTTCAATCAAATCAAAGACTCCATCGGGCAGTCTCTGTTGCTGGTTATTTACGCTATCGAGATTAAGAACTTGCAGCAGTGGCACCTTCGCAATTTTACCATCAGGAACATAATTAATAAAAACTCCTTTTTCACGGTTGTTATAGAGTATGTCAAGTCTAAAATCTTTATCAGTAATGCCATAGCCTCCTAATGCGTATACATTCTTCATCATTAAATCCCAAAACGGAAGCCTTACACGGGGATTTGTGGCCTTTAACATTTTTAATACCAAACACTGAGGATCTTGAATACCATCGGTAGAAAATTCACCAACTTGATATGCTTTTCCGTTAATGGTGTATTGAAATGCAACTGCTAATACCTCATTATTATTAAGAGGAGAGTTCAATGAAACATAACCTAAGTTAGCATTAAATGTAAATTCACTTGGATTTAATTTCTTAGAACGTTCAAGTACTTCATAGTCTGATACTAGACTCATACCAGTTGATTGCATTATTGAAGCAGCAGTATTGATGTTTCTGATACCAGTTGCGTATGGGCTTCCTTGGTTTAATAATTTGTAGTATAAATTGTTTGAACCATAGTTGTCTGGAAATATATCGGATACTGGATGGTCAGGAACAGAAATTGGAGTACCAATAAAAGTTTGATTTTGCCAGGTTAGATTCTCATTGCGATAGCTTCTTCTTATATTTCCTTGGTTTCTTCTATCACTTTCCCCCAAATCGGCAAGCGCAACAATATTTCTAACATTATCAACAACACCTGAAAGGTTTGTAACATAAACTTCTAATTTAGTTATTACAACTGGAGAATTTATAAATGGTAAACCAGAAAGTGCATAATCATATCTATCGCGAAAAAATTGAGATAAAAAGAAATGTTTATTAGCTTCATAGTTATCACCCATCACTTCAAATCTCTGTGTTTGTGCACCTCCTTGAAGATTTACTTCTTGCTTTCTTCCCTTTTGCTGAGAGAGAACTGTTGTAACTGTAGTTTTACCAAACTGCATTTCTGTTTTAAGTCCGAATAGTGCTTGTGAACCACTAATAAGAGAGCCATTTAGCGGTAATGTAACGTTACCAGCTTCAATTTTTTTGAGGATTTCATCATCATGTCCTTGATAATCGAGCTTCACTTGATTTTGAAAATCGAAACTAGCTTCGGTGTCATAGTTAGTTTGAACTTTCATTTTATCTCCTATTTTACCTACTACATTAATTTGAATTTTTTGGTTGAAATCAAATGTTGTAACCTTGCGATTACGAGTAGCTATTGATGGATTGTTTGTTTTATTAGTATTTAAACCAAATGAGAGTTCTGCTGCGCCTTGTGGGCGAATATCAACTGTGTTACCACCAAAAATACGGTCAAAAGTTTCGCCGCCAACATTTAATTTAGGAATTAACGACTTTGGCTTGTTCTCAATATTTTCGGCTTCATGCCTTTGTCGCCAATACTTTTTTAATATTTTCTCAAGGTCATAATCTTTGTATTCATCAAATGTCATGTAAGAAGGGCGTCGATAGTCAAGCTTACCCATCTTTTGTTTAAAGTTGAAAATATTTTCGGTAGGGTCGTAGTATAAACTATCAACGATATTGTTAGGATTATTTAATCGCAAACCTCCAATTGGGCCATGGTCTGTTGGGTCCCATGATTCATCTGGAAATTTATATGGTATTTTAACTTTATCTACTGCTTTATTAGTAGTATCAGATAAGGTTTGGTATTTTTTTAAACTTAATTTATAGACATTGGCATAACTTTCCCAATAAATGAGAGTTGATAAAATCGTTATGTAAAATGATAACTTTTTCATAGTTAAAACTTCTAAACAACCAGTAAAAATGGCTATTTGGAGATTTTACATCATATTGTAATTTTTAAAATTAATATTTATAGAATTTACAATAACTATAGTTTTTATGAGCAATTTCATTTTGAAATATTTTAATAATTAGTTAGCACAAGTACATATAACGTAACTTTTTACAATTTATTGTATTCAATTTAGTATGTACAGGTGTTTTTTTTATTGAATAATTAATTACATCGAATTCAAAGCTTGTTTTATCAATTGCTCAACACTTAAATCGGCTCCAGCATTTGCTTTTGCTACTCTATCAAGTGCTTTTTCCGATTGCATTTTTACAAATCCAAGCATGGTAAGGGCTTGCAATGCCTCTTCACGATTTTTGTTATGCGCCAACAAGGCGTTAAGGGTTCCTTGAGGTGCATTTGCTTTTCCAACTTTATCTTTAAGCTCAATAATTATACGCTGGGCTGTTTTTTCACCAATGCC
>JBEIDK010000231.1:0-3402 GCA_040383485.1 Flavobacteriales bacterium | reverse complement strand
GTCCGGCACTAAAAACCAATGTACAATTGGTTCTTATATTTTTTCCTGAAAAATACTTGATTGCTTTAATCCCATCTTTAATCATCGGGATTTTTACTACTATTTGAGGATGCAGAGCTGCAAGATTTTCTCCCTCAGTAATCATTCCTTTATAGTCGGTGGCAATTACTTCTGCACTTACATCACCATCAACAATATTGCAGATATCTACATAATGTTTTAAAATATTGTTTGTGCCTTTTATGCCTTCTTTGGCCATTAATGAAGGGTTGGTAGTAACGCCATCCAGAACTCCTAACTCTTGTGCCTCTTTAATTTGTGCAAGATTTGCTGTATCAATAAAAAATTTCATTTTGTTAATTTTAAATTTTCACAAATAAAGCGATTTTATTTGTTCACTTAGCAATACTAATTACCGACAAGTTATGAGCATGTATATAAATGTTTTATAAAATTGCATTAGCCACAACTGCCGCTCAATTCATTTTTTTATTACAGCTCATAATTTGCAGAGTGAAACATATGAATATACCTCTGTGAAACATAGTTATACCTTCAAAACTTACTTTTCATATTTTGGATATTATGCAAATACAATACTTATCTTATGGTGCAAGAGGCTAATTGATAAGGCTAAAATGTAAAGAGCCTAGTTGATACGAATGGATATTAAAAATAACAATCAAGTAATTAAACATTCACTTGAAACTACAATAAAATTGAACGGAGAATTACCAAAACTAAAATGAAAACTAATGGTTAGCTAATAAAAAAATGAAGGTTTGTGGTAAAAAAGTAGTAAAATATTTGCGCTATTGGTCAAATGCTTTTTAGTTTTGAAATGATTTGAAGAATTGAATATCAGTTATAAATTAAGTAATTTTTTATTACAAAAGTTCATTGAAGTAGGTATTTTAGAATTAGAAAAATATAAATATAAAAAAATAGATTATTCCAGTATTAACCTTGTAACCCCGGCAGAATAGTTTTCTTGGATTGCATCTTCAATCAACTTATAGTGATTAAGATTGCTTACAAAATCAATTTTGTTGACGTCTAAAATAAGCACTTTCTGACTTGTATTCTGTTCAATATAATTTAGGTAGCCTCTTTGTACTTTTTCTAGATAATCAGCCTTAATATTTTGCTCATAAGTCCGCCCTCTCAGTTGTATGTTGTATAATAGCCTTGATACATCTTGATACAAATAAACAAGTAAGTCGGGCTTAGGAAGTTGATTGTTTGTAATATTAAAAAAGGATTGATATAGGTTATATTCATCTAATGGCAAATTTATTTGTGCAAAAATCAAACACTTATTTATTACATAATCAGCTATGGTAGCACTTGAAAATAAGTCGAGGTTGGCTATGTTTTTTAGCTGGTGAAAACGTTCTGCCAAAAATGACATTTCAAGCGGGAATGCATACTTTTGAGGGTCTTCGTAAAATTTTGGTAAAAAAGAATTGTCTTCAAATTTTTCAAAAACAACTTTAGCGTTTAGCTTTTCGGCAAGCATTTTACTTAAAGTAGTTTTGCCAGCGCCTATGCAACCTTCAATTGCGATGTAGTTATATTGCATAGTTGTTTACTAAATAGTAAGCATTGTTAAGTTGCAAAAAACGCGAATTAAATCAAGTTAAGAAACTTGATTTATAAACATTTTGTTAAGAAAATAGATGTTTAAAAACTAAAATTTATTTCAATTCCTTTACTATTACACCCAATTCATCCAATTGCTTGTTATCAATTATTGAAGGAGAGTCAATCATAACATCGCGGCCAGAGTTATTTTTTGGAAATGCAATAAAGTCTCGAATACTATCACTACCACCAAATAAAGAGCAAATTCTATCGAAACCAAAGGCAAGTCCTCCATGTGGCGGAGCGCCAAATTCGAAAGCATTCATTAAAAAACCAAACTGCGCTTGTGCATCTTCCTTTGTGAAGCCTAACAAATCAAACATTTTTGCTTGTAATGTTTTGTCAAATATTCTTATTGAACCACCACCAACTTCAACACCATTTATAACCATATCATAAGCATTTGCCCTAACAGCACCAGGATCAGTTTCCAGCAAACTAACATCTTCTGGCTTCGGAGCTGTAAACGGATGGTGCATTGCATGCCAGCGTCCCGACTCATCATCAAACTCTACTAAAGGAAAATCAACAACCCATAAACATTTAAACTCACCTTGTATGCGCACGCCTAAGCGATTACCCATTTCCAAACGCAGCTCACTCATGGCTTTGCGGGTTTTCTTTTCGGCACCAGCTAATATTAAAATCAAATCACCTTTTTCGGCACTACATATTTCAGCCCATTTTTTTAAGTCTTCCTCGTTGTAAAATTTATCTACCGATGATTTTAACCCTTCTTCATTCCAGCGCATGTATACCAATCCAGTGGCTCCAATTTGCGGACGTTTCACCCATTCAGTTAATTCGTCAATTTGTTTTCTTGTATACAAAGCCGCTCCTTTTGCACAAATAGCAAGAACGCTTTCTGCCTCATCAAACACCTTAAAGTTTTTACCTTTTACAATGTCAGAAAGATTTTTAATTTTCATTTCAAATCTGATATCTGGCTTGTCGTTACCATAATGTTCCATTGCCTCTGCATAGGTAATAACTGGTAATCTAGGTATTTCAACGTTCATTACATTTTTAAACAAATGCAACATCAATCCCTCAAAATTATCTAATATATCTTGTTGCGTTACAAAACTCATTTCGCAATCAATTTGTGTAAACTCAGGCTGACGGTCAGCACGTAAATCCTCATCTCTAAAACATTTAACTATTTGATAGTACCTATCAAATCCAGCAACCATCAACAATTGTTTAAACGTTTGTGGCGATTGAGGCAAGGCATAAAACTGACCCTGATTCATGCGGCTTGGTACCAAAAAATCGCGTGCGCCTTCTGGTGTGCTTTTAATTAATACAGGAGTTTCTACTTCAATAAAGTTTAAAGAATCAAGGTAGTTGCGGGTTTCTTTGGCAATCTTACTTCGCAGTAGTAAATTATTTCTAACTGTTGTTCTTCGCAAATCTAAGTAGCGGTATTTCATTCTAATATCATCACCACCATCTGTTTCATCTTCTATGGTAAATGGCGGCGTTTTTGCAGCATTTAAAACAGTTAATTCATCAACAATAATTTCAACATCTCCTGTAACCATCTTCGGATTTTTATTGCTTCGTTCGGTAACGTGTCCAGTAACCTGAATTACAAATTCTCTACCCAATTTTCTAGCTTGTTCACATAGGCCCTTATTAGTTTCCATATTAAAAACTAATTGCGTAATGCCATAGCGGTCACGTAAATCAATAAATGTCATTCCACCTAAATCGCGACTTTTTTGCACCCATCCGCAAAGTGTAATTTGTTTTGAT
>JBEIDK010000230.1:0-3443 GCA_040383485.1 Flavobacteriales bacterium | reverse complement strand
TCCAGATGGTGTATGGAAAGGATGGCATGAAAATGGAAAAATCAATTATGAAGCGACTTATAATAATGGTGTAAATATTGGTGTTACAAAATGGTATGATGTAAATGGTAAACTTTACCTACAGCAAGAATTTACAAATGGAAAATTAATTAAAGAAACTTCGTTCTAAACATTATAACAAAAAATTACTTTTTTCAGGTCATGTAATCTTTAGTTTACCTGTAAAGTCGCAAACAATTGTCGAGGCTGACCATCCCAACTAATTTAATGTTGTAATAGAATATATAGATACAACAAATCTTAATTTGTTTACGATTTAGTTCTGCTGGCGCTAGTCAAAGTTGGAGTTATAGCAATCAATTTTCAATTGATGATACTGTATGTTTTGTGTGCCTTTCCCCTAGCACTATTCCATGGAATGCTGCATCTTATTTTCCTAACGCTGAGTTTGGCAACTATGATATTCAAGATTCTGCTGCCGCATTTTATAATAGAAATAGTAACAGTAATAGTAGTGGGCTATTTTTATTGGTTTCTATGATGGTAGCGAAGATAATGATGGCATTAATTATTTGAATTTTACTAATGACGGCAGATTAATGATGTCGTTACCCATGAGTTATAACATTGTTCTTAATCAAATATCATACTCTCAAATAGTTACAATTATCCCCAACCCGCCATTTCCTAAAGTATCATATAGATTAAAAAGCTATTATATTTAAAACTCTAGTGCTGATGCTCATGATTCTATAAAAAAAGGCAAACTTATTATATCTAAGCAAACAAATAATTCATGTATTTCAGCATAAAAATTTTAAAGTTGAGGACTCGTTTAATCAAAATATTAATAATGCAATTATTAATTTTTTCACTGTTTATCTTTTTAACTATTTGAAATGATGTTTCGCATCTTTCTATTTTACCAATTGATAAAAAGCAAATTATAACTCCCAGTAAAAGTAATATTTTCATGATACGTAACTTTGTTGTCCACTCAAATATAGGATTGGAAATTCTTCTTTCTTAATCTTTATTCATTTTGCTTAATTTGCATATTCAAACGAAAACTCAAATGTTAGGATTAAAATTAGCTACAGACCCTCGTTGGGTAAATATTGTAGAATCGAATATAGAAGAAATACTTACTGACCATGCTTGGTGCGAACAGAAAGCAGCTACTAACGCAATTACCATACTCACTGTTAATTCTGAAAAGCCTGAGTTAGTAACCGAAATGTTGGCGTTGGCAAAAGAAGAGCTTGGGCATTTTGAATTGGTTCATGAAATAATTTTGAAACGAGGATTAACATTAGGCCGCGAACGAAAGGATAGTTATGTGAATGAGTTGTATCAATTTATTACTAAAGGTGGTAGCAGAACAACTGCATTAGTTGATAGACTTTTATTTTCGGCAATGATTGAAGCTCGAAGCTGTGAGCGTTTTAGAGTTCTATCTCAAAATATTGAAGATAAAGAATTAGCAAATTTTTATCATGAACTAATGATTAGTGAGGCAGGGCATTACACAACATTTATTGGCTTTGCCCGCAAATATGGCGAAGGAATTGATGTTGATAAGCGCTGGAAAGAATGGCTCGAATACGAAGCGTCAATCATTACCAAATATGGTAAAGAAGAAACCGTACATGGCTAATCATGATTTTGATTTAAAACCAAGATGTTTTTTTACTTCCTTTTCTTGTACTGCTTAATCCTAAAGTGCCTAGCAACCCTCGAACTAATTCCATTACACTAATTTTTGTGAGAGGATTTTGAGATACCTCTTCAATTATCGATTTTTCATTCTAGTCCTGCCTGTCTTCTTGTTTAACTCAGAAACGAATTGCAATTGCATCTGAAATGAAATTTAGTTTTAACGAAAAATAAAAAATGTAATTTAAAAAATTGTAATTACTCCAAAATATTTAATTGAACCTGGTCAATTCTATTTGAATCTAAAGCAATAACTTTTAATTGGTAGCCTTGTATGTTAATTTCTTGATTTACTTGAGGGATACTTTCAAATTTATGAAGCACAAGACCAGCAAGTGTTTCATAACCTTCATCAATTGGCAAATTAAAATTATACTTCTGATTTAAGTAATCAATTTCAAGTCGGGCAGCAAAAATGAACTCTGTGGCACTTATTGTTTTTTCTATCAAATCATCATTATCATGTTCATCATCTATATCACCAAAAATTTCTTCCATTAAATCTTCAACAGTAAGCAAACCACTAATACCTCCAAATTCATCAACAACAATAGCAATACTTTTTCGTTGCAGCTTTAATTGGGTAAGTGCATCTTTTGCTGGCAATGTTTCGGGCAAAATAGCTATTGGACGAAGAATGCTTTTTATTGATTTTGGATTTTTAAATATTTCAGTTGAATGAGTGTATCCAATAATATTATCGACTTCATTCTCATAAACTAAAATTTTTGAAAGATGAGTTTTAATGAACAAGGCCTTCAGTTCATCAATACTTTCGCTTACCTCAATGCTAATAATTTCTGTACGCGGTATCATGCATTCTCGAACACGAACAGCACTAAAATCTAAGGCATTCTGAAATATTTGTATCTCATGGTCATAATGGTCATTAGATGATTTTTCGGAGGTAAATTGTCTAACATATGTATCTAAATCAACTCTACTAAAAACCACATCATTGTGGTTAAGCTTCACCTTCAGTACTTTGGCAATTAAATTTTCGGCCAATTCAATAGTTAAAAATACTACTGGAAAAAGAATATAGTAAAGGATGATGAATGGTATTGCTAAAAAGTTTAATACACCATTAGGATTTGCTCTAAACAATGCTTTAGGTAAAAACTCGGCAGTAGTAATTACGATTATTGTACTTGCAAGAACTTGTAAAGCCAAAACAATTAAATGACTTTTAAAATAAATCTCAAAAATTGGCTCTAAAACTTCCGCCATGTAAATTCCATATATAACAAGAGCAATATTATTACCAACAAGTGTAGTGGCAATAAATTTTGATGGTTCTTTAATGAATCTAGACAAGATTCGGGCAGGCAAAAAACCTTGATTACTTTCTAATTCTAGTCGGAGTTTATTGCTAGTTAAAAAAGCAATTTCTAAACCAGCAAAAAAAGCTGATGATAATAATGATAAAATAATAACTAAAGTTGTATGGCTCATATTAAAAAAGTAAACAACTACTCCTTAAAATTATTAATTCTTCTCTTGTTAACCATAAACATTAATCCACAAAAAAAAGCCAACCCAAGCAAATACATCGCTTTGGTGTTATTGGGTTTTATTAAAGTGATGGCTGCAAAAACTATAGTAACTAATCCTGCTACTAACCATAAATACATAATGAATTTGTAAAAATTTTTCACATTTAAAAATTAACACTTCAAAAGTAATAGAATTAAATTAGTTTCTTACTCATAAACGAATTACAAACT
>JBEIDK010000229.1:0-3455 GCA_040383485.1 Flavobacteriales bacterium | reverse complement strand
GGAGCTGCATTTAATTTAATGCGTAATATTCCAATTGAAATTGAGGAAATTGAATCGATAATGAATGCTTAATTGAGAACATAGAGATTAGAATATAGACGGTTTACGAAAGTGAGCCGTTTTTTTTGGAACACAGATTGGCGAAATTTTTAAAATTTATATAATTTCTTAAATCTGTGTTCCTAAAATATTAAACCGACGAAATCACTTCCACCACCATTTGATTTCCTGCTTTGTCGTAATAACTGCAAGTCATTTTATCCATTACTACAATCCATTTTTCTACACCTGATTTTGCGCAATCGTTTAAAAATGTCATGTAATCTGTGTTGCCTTGTTGGTGAGATATTAAGTCTGCTTTGAATTGCTCAACGTTACTTTCATCAGCTATAGTTAATGTTTCTGAAAAACCTTCTGAAGCAATTTGAAAATCATTGGCGCCATAATAATGGGAATGATTATCAAATACAAACGTTTCAAATGAAGTAACACCAAGCGATATAATGTCTTGCATGCATTTTGGAAAATTGGCAATGTTTTTTTTAGTACGTGCTTCGTAAATTTGTTAAATAGTGAACATGCTAGAATGGTTTTATACTAGAAAAAATAGGTTTTTATTAAGAAATTTTTATTATTCAAGAGATTTGCTATCTGTAAAAACTTATTCTTAATTGTTATTGAATCATAATTGTCATCGTAGTAGAAGTAGCACATTGTCCTCCAACAGGCGTAAACGTATAAGTTGTAGTAACCGTATTGCTTACTGGTGGGTTCCAAGTACCTGATATACCGTTTGAAGAACTTGTAGGTAAGGCTTGTATGGGATTGCATTTACACACGGGTGGTATGGATGTAAAAATGGGTGTAACTGTAGGATTTACATACACTTGAGCCGTAGTTGATGTTATTGAACTACAAGGGCTATTAGTAAAACTAATTACCACATAATAATACGATACGCCTGTTTGGTTTGTAGGGGGTAATAATGTCGAACTATTTGCATTGGCTACAGGTGTTCCGCCTGTCGAGCTGTCTGTCGTATTACGATACCATTGATACGTTGCTGTGCTAATTCCTCCTGTATAGGTAACCCCTATCAAGATAGCACTTTCATTTTGACACGTATTCTGAAAAGGTAAAGGTTGCGTCAGAAAAACTGGCGTTGTAATTGAAAAAGATTGCGGAGCAACTGCTGTACCAGCACTGTTCGTTACTGAAATAGTTCCATTCGAAATTCCTGATGGAACTATTGCTGTAAGTGTTGTAGCATTAACCACACTAAATGAAGTAGCAGCAACATTATTAAACTTAACAGCGGTTAATTGATTAAAATTAGTCCCTATTATCGTAACTTGTTGTCCTCCTTCAGCACAAAATGTGGTAGGACTAATACTTGAGATAGAGGGGATAAGTACACTAGCTGTAGTTGTAACTGAAATGGTATTACTATTTGTTGATACATTGCCTGAGGCATCTTTTGCTCTTACATAAAATGTGTAGGTAGTAGCAGGTGATAAACCACTGATATTTTCCGTATTAGTGGTAACAGAGGTAATAAAACTTCCATTTTGGTATACATCATAGCCCACGACTCCAATGTTATCTGTAGCCGCTGTCCAATTTAAAATGAGAGAGGAAGTTGTAATACCCGTTCCCGATAAATTTATTGGAGCATTAGGAACTTGGGTATCTGGAAGATTTCCCCATATCATCGCCACAAACTCTGGATGGTCTATAAATGGATTTCTGTTATTTTGTCTAGCATAAATTGCATTATTTCTTGAAATTTCGCGAGAATTAACTGGGTCTTGATTATGCCATTGTAATAATAAATTTTTAAATGTTGTAGTAAAAACTTGATTACTTGTTCCATTAAACATGTCGTAATTATAATTTGCTACTGTATTTTCATATCGTGTGGCAAAATAAAAGTACATCCTAGCAATATCTCCTTTAAATTCATCAATAGGCTCAAATACCACACCCGTATAACCCGCAACAGCAATAGTACCAAGTTTACCTCCGTTTCTTGAAACCCAAGAAGCTGTAGCCACTTCGCCGTGTGGATAATTGTTTCTCATTCCATTAACTTTTCCGTCGGTAGGAGGAATAAAATGAGCGTCTGAATACATAGGTGCTGTAGAGTTAAAAACAGATTGCGGTATAATGTGCTCTCTATTATAACAAGAACCTTCAGCTACATAATTGCCACATTGATTTGTGCTGTATGTATATACATAAGGATCTGTACTTGTTGGGTTTTCTGAATAAATATCTAAAATAGAATTATCATTTTCATAATAATTATCTCGGTCAGATGTCGCATAAGTTGTCCATAAAGCATTATATCCTAAATCGCTATGTCCTTTAATTTTATTATAAAGTTGTGTTTTTAAAACATAACCTGTACCGGTTGCAGTGTTATAATATCCAGATGGAATTTGTGCATAAGAACTTAAATATACAAAAAAAAGGACTATTAAAATGTTTAGTTTTCTCATGAATACAATTTAATTACAAGACATAACAATTTTATTTCCTTGCAAAGTGATTTAAATTATTTGTTCATTAGCAAAATGAAATATCTTTACTTTATTTTGCATAAGATTGTAAATGTAAATAAAATTTTCTAAAATTGGGTCTTAACACCAATTGTGCCTTCATGAAAACCACGCACTTCAAAAACACCAAAATTGCTTACACCGACCAAGGAAAAGGAAAGGCTGTGGTGCTATTGCATGGTTTTTTGGAAAATCAATCGATGTGGAAGGCTTTTATTCCTGAATTGGCAAAGAAACACCGCGTGATTACTATCGATTTATTAGGCCATGGTGCTACCGAATGTCTAGGTTATGTCCACACTATGGAAGACCAAGCCGATATGGTACATCATGTATTGCACGAATTAAAAATCAGAAAAGCGGTTTTGATTGGACATTCAATGGGCGGTTATGTGGTGTTGGCTTTCGCCGAATTGTATCCCGATAACGTCAAAGGAATTGTGTTGCAAAACTCCACTTCAAGAGCCGATAGTGACGGACGAAAAACAAATCGTGATAGAGCTATTGTGGCCGTAAAACAAAATTATTCAGCTTTTATCCGAATGAGTATTGCTAATTTGTTCAGCGAAAACAATCGTGACCGTTTAGCAGACATTATTGAAGAAGTGAAATTAGAAGCATTAAAAACACCGCTTCAAGGCATTGTTGCAGCGTTAGAAGGCATGAAAATTAGAAAAGACCGTGAAGTCATTTTACATTTAGCTCCATTTCCCATTCAACTTATTTTAGGCAAAAAAGACCCGGTTTTAAATTACGATGAAAATGTAGCACAAATCGAAGGTACACAAGTGCAACTGACCACTTTTGAAGACGGTCACATGAGTCATTTTGAAAATCAAGCGGAATTGTTAACGGTTTTGAGTGGGTTTTTGAAAAGAATTTAACCACTAAGGG
>JBEIDK010000228.1:0-3572 GCA_040383485.1 Flavobacteriales bacterium | reverse complement strand
CTATTTTGCCACCAAATTCAAACAATGTTACAAGTACAATACATCCGTGAACAAAAGGAAGATACAATTCTTCGGTTAAAGAAAAAACATGTTAAAGACGCAGAAATTACTGTTAGCAAAATAATAGAGTTAGATGAAAATCGAAGAAAAATTCAGAATGAATTAGACGCTAACTTGGCTGAGGCAAATACATTAGCTTCGCAAATTGGCGATTTGTTCAAATCGGGAAAGGCAGCAGAAGCAAACGAACTAAAATCAAAGACAACCGATTTAAAAGAAGCAGCAAATAATTTAAAGCTAAATTTATCAGAAGCCGAAAAGGCTGTTTATGAAGTGTTGGTATTGTTGCCAAACTTACCTCACAAAAGCGTTCCCGAAGGAAAAACGCCTGATGACAATGCAGTTATTTATGAGCACGGAACAATTCCTACCTTGCATGCAACCGCAGTACCTCATTGGGAGTTGACTGAAAGATACGATTTGATTGACTTTGAATTAGGTGTAAAATTAACAGGTGCAGGCTTTCCGGTGTATAAAGGTAAAGGAGCTAAATTGCAAAGAGCCCTTATAAATTTCTTTTTAGATGAGGCTGAAAAACAAGGATATAATGAAGTGCAACCTCCAATACTTGTAAATGAAGATAGTGGATTTGGCACAGGTCAGCTGCCTGACAAGGAAGGCCAAATGTATTTTGTTGGTGAAGATAAGTTCTACCTTATACCAACTGCTGAGGTGCCCATCACAAATATTTACCGTGATGTTATTTTAAAGGCCGAAGATTTACCAATTAAAAATTGTGGCTATACACCTTGCTTTCGCCGCGAAGCAGGAAGTTATGGAAAAGATGTAAGAGGTTTAAATAGACTACACCAATTTGATAAAGTTGAAATTGTACAAATCGCTCATCCCGATAAATCTTATGAGATATTGGAACAAATGAGAGTATATGTAGAAGGCTTATTAAAAAAACTTGAATTGCCTTTTAGAACCTTACATTTATGTGGTGGAGATATGAGTTTTGGGTCAGCATTAACCTACGATTTGGAAGTTTATAGTTCTGCACAAAAACGTTGGCTAGAGGTTAGTTCTGTTTCTAACTTCGAAACATTTCAAACAAATCGTTTAAAATGCCGTTTCAAAGATGGAGGAGGTAAAACCCAGCTTGCTCATAGCTTAAATGGAAGTGCCTTGGCATTACCTAGAATTGTTGCCGCCTTGCTCGAAAATAATCAAACAGAAGCTGGTATTAAAATTCCAAGTGTATTGGTACCATACACCAAGTTCGATTTTATTTCATGAAATACTTAGTAAGTTTTATTTTTATTGTATTCGTTGTTTGTTCTTGTAGCAATAACAAAGACAACCCAAACTTAAAAACTTGCGATAGCTTGTTTATTGTTCTAAAGTCAACTGATTCAATATTCAAAAATATTGATTGGAATATGGCTTCTGAAATTGAGAAAAATATTGCCCAAGATTTAATAACGATACAATCAAATAAAAAGAAATTAAATACTAAGCAGAAAGAACTTTTAGAAAGCTACAAAGTAATATCATCTTTCGGAAAATTAAATGATTCAACTAGCAATCAAAATGCCTTCAGTCAATCTCAAAATCAAAAATTTTTATTAAAACAGATTGAATATAGTTTCTCTCAAGTCAAAAATTTAAAATCTGATATAGAGTCTGAATCCTTAAAAGATGATAAAATAAAGGAATATATCTCTACCGAAAGTAAAGCCATTCAAGAATTGTATAAATTTACGACTCAAAAATCTGAGATATATTCAGCATGTATAGAGCAATACAATAATGTAAAACCTCAGATTGATGAATTAATCAATTCCAAAAAATGATGTTTTATAACCTCGAAAAATTAAGATTTAGAATTTGTACCGCAACTTTTTTTGTGTTGGTATTTTTCTCTAGTATTTCGTTTTCACAAGAAAATACTGATGAGAGGGTTGCTATTCTGTATTTCGAAAAAGGTGAATGGGACAAGGCTGTAGTTTTGTTTGAAAAGCTCTTCGAAAAAAGTCCAAACGAAAATTACTATACCTATTACATGAATTGCTTATTGCAATTAAAAGATTTTAAAACCTGCGAAAAACTAATAAAAAAGCAGATAAAGAAGCAACCTAATAATCTAAAATTAGTCCTCGATTTAGGCAATAGTTACATCATAGGTTACGAGCCTAGCAAGGCATATAAAGAATTTGATAAGGCAATAGCGAAAGTGCCCGAAAATCAACAATCAATAATTGGGTTGGCAAATAATTTTATGAGTTTAAATCAGGTTGATTATGCCATAAAAACGTATTTGCATGGACGCAAAATAATGGGCTCCAATTATCCTTTTTGTTTTGAATTGGCCGAAGTTTATAATAACAAGGCCGACATGCCAAACATGATTGCTGAATACTTAGAAGCTATTAATTTTAACGAAGCCTATACTACTCAAGTACAAAATGCATTACAAACAGAAATTGGCGAAGACACTAAAGGTGAACGTAATGAAATGCTTAGGGTAGAGCTTTTAAAAAAGATACAGCAACACCCCGATAAAATTTCATATACCGAAATGCTAACCTGGTTATTTGTACAGCAAAAAAATTTCGATGCAGCACTTGACCAAACAAAAGCACTTGATAAACGTCAAGGCGGAAATACAGGCAGGGTATATGGTTTAGCAAGTCTTTGTTTATCAAATTTCGACTATGATATTGCTGCGAAATGTTACCAATATGAAATTGATAAAGGTGCTAACAGTCCCTATTACCAGCAAAGCAGAATGGAGTTTGTAAAGGCAATGAATCAAAAAATAACTTCTTCTATGAATCATACTAAAAGTGATTTATTGCTCTTAAAAAATACCTACAAAAATATTCTCAATGAGTTTGGAGTAAATAACAGAACCATTGATATGCAAAGAGGATTGGCTCACTTGTATGCTTTTTATTTAAATGAACCTGATACGGCAATGGAAATATTAAATCAATCAATTCTCTTGGGCGGATTAGAGGCAAAAACAATTGCAGAATGTAAATTAGAGTTAGCAGATATTATTCTTTTTACCGGCGAAATGTGGGAGCCAAGCTTATTGTATTCTCAAGTAGAAAAATCATTTAAGCAAGAACCCATTGGTCAGGAAGCAAAATTTAGAAATGCCAGACTCTCATACTACCAAGGCGATTTTGACTGGGCTCAAGGACAACTAACAGTTTTGAAGGCTGCTACAAGTAAACTTATTTCTAACGATGCGCTTGATTTATCATTGCTTATCATGGAAAATTTAGACGATTCTGTTGCCATTCCATTACACATATTTTCAAGAGCCGATTTACTAATGTTTCAAAATGCTGATAGTATTGCCTATTTGGTTCTTGATAGCATAAGCAATATGTTTCCTTTGTCAACTTTAAATGACGATGTTTTATTAAAAAAATATAAAATAAAACTCAAGCAAGGCAATTACAACGACTGTAAAGTTTTGCTTGAACAACTTTTAAGCAAATATGGGTCGGATGTATTGGCGGACGATGCAACTTATTACTTGGCCGAACTTTATCAAT
>JBEIDK010000227.1:0-3633 GCA_040383485.1 Flavobacteriales bacterium | reverse complement strand
TAAGTGTTTTAACCTGCACTTGTTGTTCTACACATATACATTGGCCACTTAATAAAGTTATTTCAGTTGGTCACGTAATTGTTGGAAGTTGATTATCTAAAACGTATACTATTTGAGAACAAGTTTTTGAATTCCCAATAACATCGGTTACTGTTCAAACAAGAGTTCTGTTATAAATATTATACATTGGAGGGGCACTGTTTGTAATTGAAAAAACTCCACAATTATCGGTTACCATTGGAACATCTAAATTGAAAGATGCAAAACATATTCCTTCATCTACAAAATGGTCTGATTCAGCTCGAGGGCATGATGATGAGGGCAATTCGTTGTCAATTACGATTATTGTTTGATTACATGTTTCGGTAATATCATAATATATAAAGACTCCTGCCATATTTATAAAGCAGGAGTTTTTATATATTAATAAGCCGCTAAAAGTTATATCGCACTGTTACAAATACATTTCTTCCCGGAGCGTTTATTCCGCTTGCAAATGTTCTGTATTGTGTATCTAAAATATTATCTACACCAGTTTGAAAAATTAAACCATTCTTAAAAGTATAATTTGCTCTCAAATTTAAAGTATACCAGCTCGGCATTCCAACAGGTGTGGCTTGCGACAAATTATCTTCACCACTTGTGCTGTATTCACTTAACCTTTTCCACAAATTCAATATCATAAATGATTCTACAGTAAATTTATTAATAGAGTATCTAATACTGAAACGAGAATAAAATGGAGGGATATGGTCAAGTGGCAAATCATGAGGCTCAACCACTATTCGGCCATGAGTATAAGTTCCGGAAGCAGTAATCATTAAGTTAGTTAAAGGTACATAACGTAACGTAGAAGTAAAGCCAGCCATGTAGGTTTTAGTTGCATTACTCATTGTTTGTACCCTACTTAATTTACCATCATATAAAATTGAATCAGAGCTTTTGAATGTGCTATTTGATAATGCAAACATATTACGTCCTAAAGTATAAAATCCAACATTCTCCCAATAAAATTTCTCGTTTATTCTGCAGGTAATTCCAAGTTCTGCATTATAGGTTTGCTCGGGTTTAAGAGTAGAATTCGGTATTATTACATTCCCTTTTTGTGAATCGAAAACCTTTGTCAAATCATCAATATTTGCAACCCTGTAGCCGCTTGAAAGTGTAGCAGAAATTTTAATATTATCGTTTAGACTGTTCACATAACCTATGCTACCACTATAAACTGGAGTGTTTTGCACTACTTTATCAAACGGAAAAGGATAAAATGACTTATCAGTAAAATTACTTTGTAGCATAGAATATCCTATGCGCAAAGAGGCACTAATAACCTGATTAGTGTTTATTGAATAGTTTGCTAAACCAAAAATAGATGTTTGAAACAAAGTATTAGCACCTCCTGGATAGCGAGTGCTAGCTGTACTTTCAGCATCTGTAATTATATTTTTTGCTGATGCTGTTGATTTTAAATTATTAAATTGACTATCAAAACCACCACGTATTAATAACTTTTCATGTTTTTTTGACCAATCAAATGTAAGTCCATAAACCTTTACAGCTTCAGTCCTAGTAATTCTTTTAGTACTTTTCCAACTTCTTGTAATCCTACTTTCCTCAATGTCTTGTGAACTTGCTGTGAGGCGCCAAGCAATACCTTTTGCGTTTACTTTTTTTACAAGTTGGTATGATGCTAACATTCTATACTGAGGCCCATAATACCATTCAGAATTACTCGGTGTTTTTGTAAAGTTTGACAATCTATCATAACGAGGAATATCAGATGAATTAGTGAGTTGCAGATTTAAAATATGCTGCAATTTTTCATTTTGTTGGAATAAAAACTTCTGCAGTACATCAAACTGATTATATCCGCTTGGAGTTTGCAAGTATTTATTGGTGTTAGGTAATAATGTATCTCTACTGTTTATTGTCGCAGGAATAAAATTACGTTCTTCAAATTTTTCTGCGTATGGGTTTTTATTTTTACCCATCATTACGTCATCAAATTCATTAAATGTAAATGATGTTAGGGAAGCAAATTTTTTAAATCCAAAATTAACATCGGCATGCAAGGTTCTCTCTTTATTTACAGATGAATACCTGCTAAATACACTGCCATTTATTTTATTAAGAAGAGGATTTTTAGTAATTAGATTTACAACTCCACCTAAAGCATCGCTACCATAAACAGTTGTGGCAGGGCCATACATAACCTCTATGCGTTCTAAAATATTTTGGTCGGTAGTTATTAGGTTTTGTAAATGACCTGACCTATAAATAAGGTTGTTCATTCGTACACCATCAATTACTAAAAGTACCCTACTAGCTTCAAAGCCCCTTAAAATGGGGCTGCCTCCTCCTTGCTGACTTTTCTGAACAAAAGCAGCACCAGTTTGAGAAAGCACATCTGCAGTGTTCTGTACATTTAATTCTTGGATTTCTTTTGATGTAATTACCTCAATTTGTTGAGAAACTGTTTTTTTATTTTCTTCATCCTTGCTTGCACTTACAACCACTTCTTTTAGTTTATAAATATTTGTTGTGTCTTGTATTTTTTGCGCATTTATTTGCACATAGCTAAATAATATAACCCCAAGCAAGGCAATAGTTTTATATAATGTCATATTAAGTATTATTAAATTAATTAAGCAATAGCTTACCATCGACTAAAATGATAATAGCAATTTTATTGTTCTATCTCTTTTTATTGAGAAAATAAGGCATGACTTAATTAATTGGGGGCAGTAAATTAATCTTAATAAAAGCAGAATACTTTCTTAAATTGTAATTAAAAAATGAAACAAAACATGAGTAGTTATTTTTTAACATAGAATTATCTGTCTCTATAAAAAAATAAAAATTGAACATTAAAAATAGGTTTGATTTTACAGATTTATTAAACCCTTCTTGGCCAAATACTATTCTATTCAGCTCTCTTATCTTATTTTCAAAACTGTCTTTGACTACCCACAAAACAATTATAGAATTGATTACTTCTTTCTTATATACGTCATACTCTTGTCCTTGATATTCAATTTCAAATATATCATCACTTAATTTTAGTTTTTCTATTTTAATAAAATCAGCAAGTGGTATATAAATTTTCTTTGATTCTTGAACTCCATTTTTGTTTCCAACAGCAAATTGATGTGACAATAATATTCCTGAAGAAAAAAATATTGTAATGCCAATACTAAATATTGAGATTAGTAAAAATAGTATTGAAATAATTCTATTCAAAAATCCTAATTTCTTGAGTGGTTATTTAAAACGGGAGTAGTAGATATATTAAAATCAATCATAAAAAAACTTACCATCGGTGCTCTTACTATACAAAGGCAAAATTATTCCAATTCTCAATCCACTTAAAACATCATATCTTAATTTATTATCTACTGCCTCTATATTAAAATTATACCTTCTATTTCTAGTAAAAGCCAAGGTTATGTCGGCTCCTGCATATATGTTAACATAATTTGTTGCACTCATATACATATAGCCTAAAAACATTCCTGTACCTAATCCATTTGTAAGGTGGTCATACCCTTGCTTGTATTCGTTATTAATTTGAGGGATATTATTAGAATTATTATGAATTCTAATTTTATGTTGTAAAGCATTTAAGTATGCTAT
>JBEIDK010000226.1:0-3635 GCA_040383485.1 Flavobacteriales bacterium | reverse complement strand
GTGAATGTGTTCTTGGTCTTGTGCTGCGGTTAAGTTTGGTTGCAAATTATAAAAGTTGCCTAAGGGCAAACCAGTAATTGGGTCTAATTCCGTAGGCGAACAAATGTAATAAGCAGATGCCAACAATGCATGTTCTTCTCTATAACGCTGCACTCCTAATCGGCTACTGCCATATATGGGTTGTTCGTCAATCATGAATTTTTCAGTATTGTATTGATCAACAAAACATTTAGTATAAATATTATTATGCCTTTTATAACTTGTCATGAGTTTGTTCAAATAATTTGAAAACTAAAAAACATTTTCCCTTTTGCATTACGTATCTTTCTAACATTTAGCCACAAACCTAGAGTTTTGCGGCAGCGAATTCCTTTTAATAAGCAGTACCTATTAGAGTCTTCAAAAAAATTAAATTCTTACCTTCCATTTTATATAAATTTAATGAATTTGTGTTTCTGAAGTAACCACGCGTAAAAGAACACTGAACTAAACAATGCTCACTATCGATAAAAATTAGATTAGAAAATGAGAACTTTAAATATTTATAGTGAAACAAATAGAAAAATTTATTTTCAATTCTTTCAAATTTTTTTTGATTTCGAGCAAGTTGTTTATTACTTATAAATTTGTATTTATATCGACATTCCTTATTTGAAATTGTAGTTTCTTCGATTCTATTGAGTAGAGAAATTGTAGAATCCACTTTTGCAATATCAAATTGCTCCAATAGTTTAGCTCTTATTTCATTGATTTCCGACGTTCCATTAAATAAAAATGTCCTAGTATGATTTAGAATCATACTAGGATATTTTTTGCTATTAAAGTTATTAATTTTTAGAAATTTATTAAATACTTCAACGTTCTCAAAATTTGTTACCTTAAGACTATCATAAGTCTGTTTGCGAAGAAAATTTATGTTTTCAACCAAATTAGTAATTGTTTCACACGAAATTAGAGATACATATTGACTCTTTAATTGTGCAAACGATAACATAAGAAATAAAACAATTAAATTAATTTCTCGCATTTTTTTTAAAATTTAACCCTAGATTTTGGTTTAGGAGAAGGTTTTGTAGGATTACTTGATTTTATTTTAGTAAGAGCTTTATTATATGCTGCGGATAATACTACAGCATTTTTTTTAGCGACAGGATGATTTACAAGAGATTCTCCATTTAGAAATTTCTTTATATTATCTAAATCCTTTTTTGCTGCAGTTACTACTCCGCCTAATTTTCCAAAGCCAGGAATAACAGCATTTTCTGTATCTAAGCCTCTATGTCCCCATTTTGAAGGATATTGTTGACAACCTTCACTATTATTATGTGGAGCATTTCCTGGGGGACTATTATCAGAGGTGATTAGTCCATTATTATTTATGTCACCATAATGAGTTGCCTCATGCAGCACTGTCATTGCAATTGACATTAATACTGCATCGTAGAGCTTATTATCTTTATCAGACTCCTTGTAATTTTCGTATAATTTTATTAAATCTGCACTAAATTCTAAGCCATCTTTTGTAGCTCTTGCTGGGCCTTCTGCAAATTCTGTTATATCACTTACCTTTATCGTTGGTCCTTCATTCCAAACCATCCAACTTTTTAAATTTTCAACAGAGACACCAGTTTGACAAGACATTTCTTCCAATATATTAGGATTGGCTTCTAAAATTGAACTTATATTTGCGACAACCTTTATAAAGTTCGTCATAGTTAAATCTGTAATTCCAGCCTTTTGTGCAGCTTTGGTTACAACTATTTGAAATAACCCACTATAATCAATGCAACTAATTGGTGAATTACCAGCAAATACGTATGGTGATATGTAAGGTGTAGCAATTTTTAAAGGATCTAAACTTAGAAATTTACCCAGTCTACTATCATACATCCTTGCACCAAAGTCATAACTGTTGTCATCACCTTTTAGTTCATTGTCTTTTGTTTTGCCATTAAAACCAAAGCTATAGCTTGGTTCAGTTGTGCTGCTCCAGGTGCGGCCTGGCATGCTTTGCCCAAATGCATAGTAATCGGTAGTGCTTACAATATCGGGGCTAAACTTGTCGGTATTACCATCATTATTATCATCAACTTGGTATTTACGGTCGGTTACAACGGTGAGTACATTGCCTAGGTGGTTGCTGAGTTCGTAGTATTTGTAGCCCTTGTCCTTCCTCACTTTCTTAATAAATCTTTTACACTTTTAATTACTAATCTCATGTATATTACCGTGCCAAAACCGAAACCTAATAGGCTAAAAAGTAAGTAAAATATAGCAAAATTCTTTTTTTCGCCATCTGTCCCTTTAATTATTCCATTAAAAAAGAATCTACTAGTTATAAATCCAAGGAATAAGCTCAGTATAAGACATAACGAAAAGTATATCAACTTATAAATAGTCCGTTTCTTGTCTCTTAAATCCGTTGCTTTATAAACGGGGTTATCAAGTAACTGCTTATCAAGATTAAATTGGGGTTCGTTATTTACGCCCGAGTCAATTTTTGTTTTGTTTTCTTTTTTCATACCTACTTAAAATTTAACTCTAGTAGTTTTATTAACAACTTTTGGTTTTGAGTGATGGACTGTTTTTGAGCCCGAAGTTTTTTTACTACTACTACTTTGTTTTGCTTTGTTTGTATTAACATTAGCAGGTTGTTTTATATCATTTTTATTTGTCTTTGGTGCATTTAATTGGCTAGGATTTAGGGCAAATAGGCTTTCACGGTTTGTCCAAAGATTGTTAAATGTATCTTTTAGTTTTTTATTATAACTTTCATCATTATTTGTTGTATTAGTTCCATCATTAAGCATATTTAGCAAATCGGCAAATCCATCACCATTGCTAAATTCATCGGATACCATTCCTCTTTTTATACCTCTTTCTAATAAATCTTTGGCTTTATTAAATGAATTTGTATTCATTGTTAATTTCATTTCGGCTTGACTTTTCCCAGTGTAAACGTCAACTCCAATAGAAAGCTGACTTAATAAATCAATTAAAAAATTGCTTTTAGCACCAATATTCCATTCCGGTAATCCCATTCCATCTTCATTAGGTGCGCCATCTGGTTGCGGATCGCCAACATTTGAATATTGTGTGACGCTGTTGCCAAAGGCTTGAGACACTACGTTTATTTTTCGTGCCGTAAAATAATCAGGTACATTTTTACTTACTTGTGTAATAATTATAAAATTATTTTGTTTTTGTTGCAATGTATATCCATACATTGCGTATGCTTTAAACATGGAGTTTTTTGTAAATTCCAAACCTTCGATATCAATACCATCAATCACTCTATTTTCGCTAAAAGCATAGTTTGAATTATGAGGATAATCAAACGATAAAGGGTCAACACTCCAAAAGCGTCCTATTCTTGCATCCTCCATTCGATATTCAAATGATATTAAATTGCCGTCACCATATATTTCATCCTGATTTTCTTGGTTTTGATAACCGACTGAACTTTTAATCTCCTGAGGTGCTTCCCATGTCCTGCCAGGCATGCTTTGCCCAAATGCATAGTAATCGGTAGTGCTTACAATATCGGGGCTAAACCAATCTGCATTACCATCCCCATTATCATCAACTTGGTATTTACGGTCGGTTACAACTGTGAGTACATTGCCTAGGTGGTT
>JBEIDK010000225.1:0-3751 GCA_040383485.1 Flavobacteriales bacterium | reverse complement strand
TTGCCATTTTCTTTGAAACCTATCTCCTCTTCGGTGATTAGGTTTTAAAATTAAAACTAATCCTACTATCATTATTACAATTGGCCAAACGAAATTGCCCAATTCAAAATCTGGGAAAAAATCTTCCAATAAAAAAGCACTGCCTATTCCAATTAAAATTATCCATGAAAGATTCCTAAATTGGTTTTTTACACCAACATATAATCCTATCACTATTAGCAATGTTTTCCATGAAAATAGCCAACGAGGGAAATCAACTCCAAACTCTCTTGCTAAAAATAAAAAACCAATCATGAAGAAAATAAATCCTCCAAATACTCTTCCTCTTCTTTGATTCGCTTCCCAACTTTTGAAAGTTTCTTCTTGTTCCTTCTGTTCCTTGTTTATAATTTCCATCTTTTTATTTTTTTTTAAAATTTACAGGACAAAAATATTGCTTTCATATGGCCATGCATTAGGTTAATAGGTAATCCTCAACAAAAAGTAGGTGAGCTGTATGTTTGAGCAGGTAAACATTATAGTTTGCAAAAAGGATTTGTTTTTTTCTCATAACCAATGCTTGTTTTATTACCATGTCCGCTGTAAACTGTAGTATTTTCTGGCAATAAAAACAATTTCTCTTTAATACTTTCCAATAGCTGTGAATGGTTTCCGCCCGGCAAATCTGTTCTACCTATACTTCCATAAAACAAAACGTCTCCGCCAATTAAATAACCTTCTTCCTTGTTATGAAAACAAATACTTCCAGGAGAATGTCCTGGAGCATGTATTATTTGAAACCTTACATTCCCTAATTGGATTTCTAAATTTTCATCTAAAAAATTTTCAATTAAAGGAGAGCTTACGTAAGGCACACCATAAAGCCTTGAAACATTTTCTCCTCCAGCCAAAACTTGCTCTTCAAGTTTATGTGCCGATAATTTTAAATTGTACTTTTTAGAAATAAAGCTATTACCTAAAATATGGTCGATGTGACAATGTGTATTTAGTAAGCGAATTGGTTTTAAAGCATGCTGTGAGATGTATTTTTCTACTATTTCATTTTCCATTGAATTACTGCAACCTGGGTCAATAATGATACACTCCTTACTATCATTCGATATTATATAAGTATTTTCTTGAAATGGATTAAAGGTAAATGATTGAATAGTTGTCATGTAATTTTGTAAATATTTTACACAAATTTAGCAACCTATTTATTTTTAATGTAATAGAAATTAATCAAACTAGTGTTAAGCTTAATTTAATATTGTGTCATCTAGTAAAATTATATAAAATTAAGTATAAATTCGCACTCTAATTTCGAAATAATGAAGAAAATATTACTAAGTATATTATTAATCTCAATTAAATTTAGCTTTGCTCAAATGCCCATTGGCACTGTTCGTACACAAGCTATAAGTTCAACAGTTACTTTTCGCGGAAAAGTTTTAAATGGTTCAGAATTGGGGAGTATAAGATATATACAAGATGCTACAGGAGGTATTGCGGCATATTCTATTCCAAGTATTAATCTTCTTGCAAACGTGCTAAGGGGTGATAGTATTGAATTAACTGGAACTCTGGTAGACTTTAATACATTGCTTGAAATAAACCCTGTTTCAACATTTACGGTTATATCTTCAGGTGGAAGTTTACCTGCTCCACAGCTAATAACTCCCAATCAAATGGATGAAAGCAGAGAATCAGAACTAGTGAGAATAAATAATGTAACCTTTGCAAATGCAGGGCAAGCTTTTATTGCCAATACTACTTTCTCATTTTCTTCTGGCTCTGAAACAGGAATTATCTATGTGTCAAGCTCATCAGTACTGAATGGACAAACAATACCCACCGGACCAGTTGATTTAGTTGGTATTGTTTCATCTTATGCAGGAACTCACCAACTCTTGTTACGCGATGTAAGTGATATTATAAATACAGGCACTGGTATTCTAATTAACTCTCCAGTTACTGTTAGCAATATCGCGAATAATGGCTTTTCATTAAATTGGACAACTGATGTTACAGGGTCTACAGGAGTAAAGTATGGCTTAACTCCTCAACTTGAATTAGGAAGTTTAACAAATACTTCAACAGGTATTAATCACACATATCAATTTACTAATTTATTAGCCGGACAAATTTATTATTGCGCTGCATTTTCGGTTTCTGGCACTGATACATCTATGTCTTCAATAAAACCTTATGGAACTAAATCACTTTCTACAGGCGACATAAAAATTTATTTTAATGATGATGTTAATAACTCTGTTTCAACTGGTCAAAACGCAATGCAACTTTTTCAAGCAATTGACGATACCCTTATTGCTTATATTGACCGTGCCGACAAAACTTTAGACTTAACTATTTATGATTTTGATAATACGGCCATCAGTAATATATCAACAGCCATTAATGCAGCTAAACAAAGAGGTGTTAAAGTACGCTTTATTTCGGATGGATCACAAGCTGCAACTAATTTAGGAGTGAATCAACTAAACGCTTCAGTACCAAAAATTACAAGCCCAACAACAGGTGCTTACAACATAATGCATAATAAATTTGTAATTATTGATGCTAAACATACAAACCCCAATAAAAGTATAGTTTGGAGTGGTTCAACCAATTGGACTGACCGACAAATAAACCGTGACCCAAATAGTGTTGTGATAGTACAAGACCAAACTTTAGCAAAAGCATATACACTAGAGTTTGAAGAAATGTGGGGCGATACTGGTGCAACTCCTAACATTGCAAATTCAAAGTTTGGACCATTTAAAACTGATAATACACCTCATGAATTCAATATCAACAATAAGCGTATGGAGTGCTATTTTAGCCCAAGTGATGGTACTAATTCGTTTTTGTTAAACACCATCAATAGTGCAGACAATAACATATACTTCGCTTCAATGTTGATTACGCGCGCTGATATTGCTGCAGCACTAAATTCAGAACAAACTCAAGGAACAGTAGTAAAAGGTTTAGTTAATGTTACAACCAGCACAGGAAGCGTTTGGCCAACATTGCTTGGCTTTATGGGCCCGAGTAATTTACGTTCAAATCAAGATAGTGTCAATACTATTATGCATCATAAATATGTTATTGTGGATGAAAATCAAACTAGCAATGATCCTCTTATTTGGGTAGGTTCACATAATTGGACGACAGCAGCAAATAATAAAAATGATGAAAACACGATGGTTATTCATGATGCTTCAATTACCAATCAATATTTTCAAGAATTTTCACAGCGTTTTGTAGAAAATGGTGGTTTACTTTTGAATTTAAAGAATAATGAAACTGCAACTATTAAGAGCTTTCCAACCATCGTCAACAACTTATCTGAAGTTCAATTTTATATTAACAATGATTCTAACCTAAGCATAACGGTTTTTTCTACTGCTGGTTCTTTAGTTTACCAAGAAAATATGGGTAGAATTAATTCTGGTTTTTATCAATTGAATAATCAAAGCAAATTGGGTGCAGGAATGTACTTCATAAACTTTACAACTAATGGTAAAACATTTACGAAGAAAATTGTGATAGAATAAATAATAATATTCATAATAGAAAAGAGGTAGTTTCAAATTTGAATACTACCTCTTTTTTTTTAAGGTTAATGACTTGGTATTATCTTGTTGATTATTTTGGTTTATTAATCAATATTTCTAATTATTTAACCCAGATTATGCGTTAGAGGTTCGTAGTGAAACGCTAAAGCCTAATAAAATATGAACTTTTGCGAATAAATCATATTGAATATATG
>JBEIDK010000224.1:0-3810 GCA_040383485.1 Flavobacteriales bacterium | reverse complement strand
CAAAGCCCGAATAGATTGATAAGTTTAGGATATGATTTTGTAGGTTCTCACACTGCTAATGTTGATAGTTTTTCAGTTTATAACAAAGAAGATATAGGAATTAAAAGCAATCAAGTATTGCGTTTTGTGGCAAACTTCCCTATTATTTCTAATACCAAATGGTTGGTTAATTTGGGCGCAAATTACATGAGTTCAAATTATAGTTTACAAACTCCAAAACCAAGTCATGCAATGGTAAATGCTCTAGAGAAAGGATTTACAACAACTGGTGTTAATGCGACAGTTTTTAAGCCATTCAACAGTAAAAATTTTACTTTGGTACAAACTAGTTATGATGTGAATGGAGATTATAAATTGAATAAATTGCAACCAATAAATACTGGCAGGTTCTCTATAGCAGCAGTATATGGATGGAAAAAACATGATAGGTTAATAATGGGATTTGGATTAAGTCGGACCTTTAGAGCTGGTGAGGCTGCTTTTTTTCCGATTTTTATGTATAACTATACCTCTGTAAATAAAAAATGGGGTTTTGAATGTTTGCTGCCAGCAAGAGGAGCCTTCAGATATAATATAAATGCAAGAAATTTTTTAAGTACTGGTTTTGAACTTGAAGGAAATACATACAGACTGCAATCTTTAAATAATTCAGAATTAAGACGCTCAGAAGTTAGGTTTAGATTAAACTATGACTTTTCATTACACAATTTTATTTGGCTGGGGATACAAGGTGGACTCAGGTATAATTATAAATTTAATGTTGATAGTAAATTTTTTAATCGTGGCTTTGGAGATTCTACTCCTTATACTATGAATAATACACTTACTAATCCATTGTTTTTTGCAGTATCATTAAATTTAGTTTCTCCTTAATTATTTTATTTCAACAAATATTACAATTTAACCTGCCCAACCTTCTCTATCTAAACTTCTATATTGTATTGCTTCGGCTACATGTTGTGTTTCTATATTTTCGCAACCTTCAAGGTCGGCAATGGTGCGGCTTACTTTTATAATTCTGTCATAGGCACGTGCCGATAGTCCTAGGCGTTCCATAGCTGTTTTTAAAATGCTACGGCTGGCATCGTCTAACTTGCAAATACTTTGTAATTGTTTGCTTGTCATTTGTGCGTTGCAGTGAATTCCACTAAGGGCGTCGTAACGTTCGGCTTGGGCGTGGCGGGCTTTTATAACACGTTCGCGTACTGCATCACTTTTTTCGGTTGGACGTTCTTTACTCAATTCGTTAAACGAAACGGGTGTAACTTCTACATGCAAATCAATTCTATCAAGTAATGGTCCTGATATTTTTGTGAGGTATTTTTGAACCACTCCTGGTGCGCAAACACATTCTTTTTCGGGGTGGTTGTAGTAACCACAAGGGCAAGGATTCATTGATGCTATGAGCATGAAACTCGCCGGATAATCTATTGAAAATTTAGCACGTGCAATATTCACCGTTCTGTCTTCAAGTGGTTGCCGCATTACTTCTAAAACAGTGCGCTTAAACTCAGGCAATTCATCCAAAAACAAAACGCCATTGTGCGCCAATGAAATTTCGCCGGGCTGCGGAAAAGTACCACCGCCAACTAGAGCAACATCACTAATAGTATGATGCGGACTACGAAACGGACGTGTAGTTATAAGTGAAGCGTTCTTTCCCATTTTGCCCGCCACGCTATGTATTTTGGTAGTTTCCAACGATTCTTGTAAAGTAAGTGGGGGTAAAATTGTTGGCAATCGTTTGGCAAGCATTGTTTTTCCTGCTCCTGGTGGACCAATCAAAATTACGTTATGTCCGCCAGCTGCTGCTATTTCAAGTGCACGTTTTATATTTTCTTGTCCTTTTACTTCGCTAAAGTCAACGCTGTTTTCATTTAGTTTCGAGAAAAATTCTTCGCGGGTATTTACTGTTGTAGGTTCAATTAATTTATCGCCGTTAAGATGCTCTAGCACTTCTTTTAAAGTATCGGCACCATACACATCAATATCGTTTACAATAGCGGCTTCGCGGGCGTTTTGCTTTGGTAGGATGAACCCTTTAAAACCTTCTTTGCGGGCTTGTACTGATATTGGCAATGCGCCTTTTATTGGTTGCAATCCTCCATCTAATGACAGTTCGCCCATCAAAATATACTCGTGTAAATTTTCGCATTTTATTTGTTCGCTACCAGCCAAAATACCTACTGCAATAGGCAAATCGTAAGCCGAACCTTCTTTACGAATATCGGCAGGAGCCATGTTTACAGTTATGCGTTTGCCGGGGTAACGGTAGCCAATGTTTTTTACGGCGGCAATAATGCGCAACTGACTTTCTTTAACAGCACTATCGGGCAACCCAACCAAGTAAAATTGCGCGCCAGTTTCCATATTTACCTCAATGGTAATTGTTGTAGCACTTACTCCGTAAACTGCACTGCCAAAGGTTTTTACAAGCATGGTTCTTGAATTATTAGTTCTTTAAAATAATTAGATTTAGAATCTTTTGTATTTATTCTAGGATCTTTTCCTTACCGTTCTTTGCTCTATTCTTTTTTCATAATTAACACCTTTAAAAATACGTTGTACAAAAATTCCAGGTGTCTGAATTTCATCAGGATGTAAAGTCCCCACTGGCACTAACTCCTCCACTTCCGCTATTGTTATTTTACCTGCTGTGGCCATCATAGGATTAAAATTTCTTGCCGTGGCTTTATAAACCAAATTACCATGTGCATCTCCTTTCCATGCTTTAACAATTGAAAAGTCTGCTTTGAGCCATGATTCTAAAAGGTACATTTTACCATCAAACTCTCGCACCTCTTTACCGTTTGCCACTTCAGTTCCATAGCCGGCAGGAGTAAAAAATGCGGGTATTCCGGCACCGCCAGCTCTACATCTTTCTGCCAACGATCCTTGAGGAATAAGTTCTACTTCAAGTTCACCACTAAGCATTTGTCTTTCAAATTCATCATTCTCTCCAACATAACTCGAAATCATTTTTTTTATTTGACGGGTCTGCAATAATAAACCTAATCCAAAATCATCAACGCCTGCATTATTACTAATACATGTGAGACCATTTATTTCGGGATGTTTAGTTAATTCGGTAATGCAATTTTCTGGAATACCACATAATCCAAATCCTCCGAGCATTAGCGTCATGTTACTTTTAATTCCATTAATAGCTTCAGCAGCGCTTGCAACAACTTTATTCATTTACGTAATTTATGTTTGTGGCTAAGGTAAATAATTTTGATTTTGATGATAAATTAAAATGCAAAAAAAAAGCTACCAAAAGATGGTAGCTTTTTTATTTTTGAAATTTAATTACTTAAGTGTACAAGTACCGCCACCAATAGCTGCTATTACATTAAGTGCATCGCAAGCATCTTGTGCATCTTTTTTCTTAGCATCTTTAATTGGAGTAGAACTTGCAATTAGAGTTCCTCCTGAACAATCACAAGTGTAATCTTTTTTGCATGAAGTAAATGTAGATGCAGCAACTAAAACTGCAGCAGAGAATAATAATACTTTTTTCATTTTAATTTAATTTTTATTGGGTTAATAATTTAATTAAAGCAAAAGTATAGTTTGAATTGAATTAACAAAATTATTTTAAAAATATTTATAACCATACAATTGTTAGCTAATTTCGAAGTATTCTTCTTTAGCAGAATTCTTCGAATGCTGCTTTTAAATGTTCACCTATCGTTTTGCAGATTGGCGATGGGCGGGCTTTTCAGCACAGAAGTTAGTTCGGAGAACTGAACTTTCGGCTACCACAAAACTGTCAAGCGGTAACGAAACCCCGCCTATTGCCAATGTGCT
>JBEIDK010000223.1:0-3820 GCA_040383485.1 Flavobacteriales bacterium | reverse complement strand
CGACACATAATCTTTTCTTACACTAATAATCAATCCACCGTTAGTTTGAGGGTCACAAAGAGTAAGGAATTCCAGTCCATTCATACCATTTGTTGTTGGCTTATAAGCATTTAAATTTCTCGTTGTATTGTCAGGATAAATAAACTGTTTTAAATAATGTTCAACTCCATCTAATAAAGGTATTTTGTTGTAATTGATTTCAGCACACAAATTACTTGCCTTAGCCATTTCAGTTAAGTGCCCCAATAAACCAAATCCTGTAACATCAGTAATAGAATTTACATAATGTGCTTCTCCTAAAATTTCTCCAACTCTATTCAGTTGAATAGTTGTTTCAACAAGAGTATTATAATGAGTTTCGTTAATAATTTTTCTTTTATGGGCAGTGGCAAGAACTCCTGAGCCAATAGGTTTCGTCAAATAAAGCACGTCGTCATTTTTAGCATTTGCATTCGTTTTAATATTTTTTTTGCTGCTAATCCTGTAACTGCCAATCCAAAAAAAGGCTCTAGACTATCAATACTATGGCCTCCTGCAAGAGGAATGTTTGCTTGGTTGCAAATATTTCTGGCACCTTCTAAAATTTGCTGGGCAATATCAGGGCTTAATTTATCAATTGGAAATCCAAGAATACCTAGTGCTAAAATAGGTTTTGCTCCCATTGCATAAATATCACTAATTGAATTTGCCGCAGCAATTTGACCAAATGTAAATGGGTCATCAACAATTGGCATAAAGAAATCGTTAGTTGAAATAATGCATTGACCATTGTCAATTTCAATAACTGCAGCATCATCAGATGTGTCGTTTCCTACTAAAAGGTTTTGAAAATGTTGCTTTTGAGATGTGACCTTTATTATTTCAAGTAGCTGTGATGGTGCTATTTTACAACCACATCCAGCACTTCTACTATATTCTGTAAGTTTTATATTACTCAAAAAATTAATTTTGAAAATTAGACTCAATCATATCTCTTAAATCTTCAAACTCAACAGGCTTAATTAAAAAACTTGAATTACTTGTATTTTGCATTCTTTTCTTGTTGGCAGGGTCTGAGTTGCCGGTCAAGTAAAGAACTGGTATTTCGATGTTGTTCGTTCTTAGTGTTTCAACAGCTGTAATTCCATCTTTTTCGCCAATTAGATGTATATCCATTAGTATAAGGTCTGGCTTAAGAGCATTGGCACTAGCAATTGCTTCATCAGCAGTTACAACTGTCTTCAATAATTTATGTCCAAGTTTTTCTACGTATTTTGTCACTACATATGAAAGTATTGCGTCATCTTCAACAAGTAATATTGAAATCATCCTGGTTTTAAAAAATTAGGGTGCAAGATGCACCTTTTTTATTTTCAAACAAAACGTCACCTTTTAATTGTTTTGCCAAAATTTTTACTAAATTAATACCTAAGCTACTAGATTTTTCAAAATTAAAATCTTCTGCGTACCCAATACCATTGTCTGAAACCCTTAAAATATGTTTACCCTTTTTTTCAAATCGAACTTTTATTTTCCCATTTTCAACATTTTCGAAAGCATATTTATATGAATTGATTACCAACTCATTAATAACCAAACCTAAAGTTAGCGCTTGTGAGATTGGAACAGTAAAACTTGCTACATCAATATCTATATCTATTTTCTTCTTATGTGTATTAAATGAACTAGCAATTTTTTTAATTAATTCCTTTAGGTATTCATTCACGTTTATATTTCCAAAATTTTCGGTTTGATAAAGTTGCTCATGTATTATTGCCATTGATTTTATTCGGGACTGACTTTCTTTTAATATTTGCTTTACACTCTCATCTTGAATATGCTCAGAGTGCATATAAAGCAAACCAGAAATAATAGCTAAATTATTTTTTACTCTGTGGTGAATTTCAGATAATAAAATTTCTTTTTCTTTTAATTGCTTCTCAATTTCATTCTTTGATTTAATTTCGGTTGTAATATTTTCAATTAAAGAACTAACTCCAAGTAAATTACCTTTATCGTCGAATAATGGTGTATTGTACCACTCTAAAGTAACTATTTCGTTGCTTTTTGTAATATTTTCATTTGTACTTCTGAATCCACCATTTTTACTTTTAAGGCTGTTCCAAACCTCGTCAATTAAAGGTTTTACCTCATCAGGAATGATAAAAACTGCATTTCTTCCTAATGCCTCTTCCTTTGTATATCCAAAAATTATTTCTGCACTTGGATTCCATTCTACTACCTCAAAATCAGTATTCCATTCAATATATCCTATTGGAGATTGCTCAACATGTAATATTTGCTTTTGTTTATCAAGATTTAATTTTGAATTTATTTTTTTTAATACTGAAACATCGGTAACAAGCACCAACTCAAGCTCTGTATTATTAAGGTTAATGAGCTTTACTAACATTGTTAACCATACTGTATTTCCTTTGTATGTAACAAATTCAATTTCCTTTTCATAAATTTTTCCATCAGAAATTTCATTAAATATTTCATCACGTTCCTTTTGAGTTTGTTTATTTTTACGTGCATTTGGTAAGTATTCGTTTAACTGATCCAAGTCGGACGTTTCAAAAATTTGAAATGCTCGTTTGTTACAATTGATGACTTCATAGCTATTTGGTTTGAATAGCATAATACCATCGAATGCTTCTTCATAAATAGTTTCAAGAAATTTTGTTTTGTACTTTAATTCTTCTTCATCTTTTATCTTATTAGTGATATCAATTAACAAAGAGCTTACGCCCAGTACATTTCCATTTTCGTCAAATAAAGGAGTATCGTACCATTCAATATCGATTATCTCATTATTTTTATTTATATTTTTATAAACACCTTTATGGCCACTATGATATGATAATATTGTTTGCCATATTTTAGTGGTATTCTTTTTTTCACTTTCTGGTAACAAGAACTTTGCATTTTTGCCAATTACCTCTTGCTTTTTATATCCAAAAATTCTTTCTGCTGATGGGTTCCATTCTGCGACTTCAAACTTTGTATTCCACTCAATATAACCAAGTGGAGATTGTTCTACTTGAATTTTCTGTTTTTGTCTATCAAGATTTAACTTTGAGTTGATTACTTTAAGCTGAGAAACATCCGTCAGTCGCACCAATTCAACAGTTTCTCCATCGTATTCAATTAACTTAACAAGCATATTAAGCCATATAGAATTATCCTTATACGTAATAAACTCAATGTCCTTATCGTGCACTTCACCTTCAGAAATTTTCTCGAACATTTCAGTACGCTCTTTATTGTTTTGCTTATTTCTTCTGGCATTTGGCATTAAAATATTAAGCTCATCAAGGTTATCTACCTCAAACAACTCAAATGTTCTTTTATTACAAGCGATTACAGCAAAACTATTTGGTTTAAATAGCATTATTCCGTCAAATGCTTGCTCATAAATGGTTTCAAGGAAGTTTGTTTTGTTTTTTAATTCGTTTTCTGCCTTTACTTTTTCTGTTACATTATCAATTAATGAACTTACACCAAGTATTTTTCCTTTATCATCATATAATGGCGTATTATACCATTCAATAAATAATAAATCACCATTTTTATTTATGTTGTTATACTTACCTCTACCACCATTATCGTTAGTAAGTATGTTATTCCAATAAATGTCAGTATTTGATTTCTCAGAGTCCTGTATTATAAAACTAGCATGTTTGCCCATTGCTTCAGCCTTTGTGTATCCAAATATTTTTTCTGCTGATGGATTCCATTCAGCTACTTCAAAATTAGTATTCCACTCTAGATAACCTAGCGGAGACTGTTCAATTTGCAACTTCTGTTTTTGTTTGTCAATTAATAATTGATTTTGATT
>JBEIDK010000222.1:0-3838 GCA_040383485.1 Flavobacteriales bacterium | reverse complement strand
TACGCATTAGAAATTCTATTACAACGCAAAACCCCTTCAAAATATGAAGTAAACAACTTTTACTCATGCATCATATAATCAATATGATTTATTCGTAAAAGTTCATATTTTATTGGGCTTTGGCGCTTCACTACGAACCTCTAACGCATAATCTGGGTTAAAAAAAATCAATAAAAAAGGCTACCATAAATGATAGCCTTCAATGTTTTAATGTTACTTTTAGTTTAAGCTACTTCAGCTGGAACTATAGATACAAAAGATTTGCCTTCTCTTTTCTTTCTAAATTCAACAGTACCATCAACCAAAGCAAATAATGTATGGTCTTTTCCAATACCTACATTTGCACCAGGGTTATGTTTTGTACCACGCTGACGAACAATAATATTGCCTGCAATAGCAACTTGCCCACCGTATACTTTTACGCCTAAACGTTTGCTATGACTTTCGCGACCATTTTTACTACTACCCGCGCCTTTCTTATGTGCCATTTCTTATACTTTTTTTAGGATTAATAATTAAGCTTTAATAGCCTCTATTTGAATTTTCGAAAGTTGTTGGCGGTGGCCATTCAACTTTTGATAACCTTTTCTGCGTTTTTTCTTGAAAACAAGAACACGGTCACCTTGAAGGTGCTCTAAAACTTTAGCGGATACTTTTGCACCACTAATAACCGGGGCGCCAACACTGATTTTTCCACCGTTATCAACTAACAATACTTTATCAAAATCAACATTTGAATCTATTGCTGCATCTAAACGATGTACAAAAATCTGCTGGTCTTGCTGCACTTTAAATTGCTGCCCTGCGATTTCTACAATTGCGTACATGATTTATAATTTTAAATTTGGGTTGCGAAAGTATACTTTTATTTTCTATTCACAAAAATTTATCAACAATTATTTATTGATAAGCCGAAAATAAACCAAAAACTACAGTTTAATACACACATTTTTGGCTTCAGTAAAAAAATGAAGTGCTTCAAAACCGCCTTCTCTTCCAACACCGCTATCCTTCATCCCTCCGAATGGAGTTCGTAAATCTCTTAATAGCCAACAGTTAATCCAAATTATTCCACTTTGAATATTTGCGGCCATTCTATGAGCACGAGTAAGGTTTTCAGTCCAAAGTGTAGCCGCTAAACCATATCTGGTGCTATTTGCCATCGCTAACACCTCCTCTTCCGTTTCAAAAGGAGTTATGGTAACAACAGGTCCGAAAATTTCTTCTTGATTAGTTCTACAGTCATAACTAAGCCCTTCAATGATGGTAGGCTCAATAAACCATCCGTTTTCATTTTCGCCTGTTAAAATAACTTTCTTACCTCCATGTAAAATCTTGCCGCCCTCTTCTTTAGCAAGTTCAATATATGAAAGTATTTTATTATAATGCTGTTCACTAACAATTGCTCCAACCTTCGAGGTTTCCAATAGTGGATTGCCAACTGTTAATTTTTTAACTTCATTGATAAACGCGGTTTTAAATTTTTCATAAATTGATTTCTCAATAAAAATGCGTGAACCGCACAAGCAAATTTGACCTTGGTTGCTAAATGATGAGGTAACAGTTGTTCGTATCATTTTATCAAAATCACAATCTGCAAAAATGATATTCGGATTTTTACCTCCTAACTCCAGACTTAACTTTTTAAACATTGGTGCTGCAATAGCAGCAATTGCAGCACCTGTTGAGGTGCCGCCAGTAAATGATATTATAGGAATTTCCTTATGAGCTACAATTGCGCTTCCAACATTTGGACCGGTGCCATGTATAATATTTAACACCCCTTTTGGTAATCCAGCTTCGATGCAAATTTTTGATAACAAATATGCTGTCATTGGAGTAACTTCACTTGGTTTTGCAATTACACAATTGCCTGATGCTAAAGCTGGAGCTATTTTCCAAGTAAATAAATAAAGTGGCAAATTCCACGGAGAGATGCAACCAGCGATGCCTGCAGGCTGCCTTAATGAATAATTTATTGAAGAATCTTCATTAATATGTGCCTCATTTTTATCATGTAATATTGCGGTGGCATAAAAATAGAAATTTGCCGCAGCTCGAGGAATATCAACTACCGTAGCAAGCTTTAATGGCTTGCCATTATCAATGCTTTCAGCTAATGCAAATTCTGAAAGTTGAGAGGTAATTCTTGTAGAAATATCAACCAAAATCCTACTACGTTCTTCTTTAGGAGTAGCTGACCAAACATTAAATGCATTTTTAGCAGCGCTTACAGCTAACTCAACGTCCTTGCTATTAGAATTTGGAATTAATGAATATACTTTTCCTGTTGCAGGGTTGTAGTTATCAATATAATCATTATCAATTGGCGCAACCAATTCACCATTAATATAATTTTGTATTTTTTCCATTATAAATTATTGAAGCAAAGAACAAAAATTAAATTATAAAAATGATTATGCCTTCTGCTAAATTTTATTTTCTTTGCTGATAATGGAGTTAAAAGTTTCTTTTTTAAGGCAAATAATATTAATTGTAATATTTGCATTTTCTAATGTTGGTTGTAAAAACTTTATAACAACTTCTTCCATTGACGAAGGTGAAATTGAATACGATTTAAAAGTAATTGACAATAGAAATCCATTGCTTGCCAATGACATGTTGCCAAGCACCATGACCATGAGTTTTAAAGATAATAATACATGTTTCAGCTTATCAGCCTTTGGTGTTTTTGCTACAGATTTAGTATCAAATAATAAAACAAAAACACTAATACAAACGCTCAAATTAATGGGTAAAAAATATGCTGTTTTTGCAAATCAAGATTCAATAAGGTTATACTTAAAAAATGAACCTTCTATGTTAATTGAGCATACTAATAAAACCAAAATAATTGCGGGTTACAACTGTAAACATGCAAAATGCACTTTTCAAAACCCTGACTTCCCTTCATTTGATGTTTATTATACTGAAGATATTAAAATTGAAGACCCTAACTTTTACTCTCAATATGCTCCTATTAAAGGAGTTTTAATGGAGTTTAATGTTTATAGATATAATGTATTTATGAAACTTTCCGCAAAACAAGTGAATAAAAAGGATATTGATGACGACTTGTTTGAAGCTATGAAAGATTTTAAAATGGTCGGGAAGAAAGAGATGGATTCTTATTTTAGCCCAACTTTATAATAAAGGTTGATTTTAAAGAGTAGCTTATTACCTAATCAATTGGCTCAAGATTCTCCAAACTTACAAGGCTCATCATCATACCAAAGGTAACCTTTGCTTTATCTTTAATAATCTCTTGTACAATTCCTGCTTGATGACTTTTTAGAATCCTCACCTTTCCGCCAACATGTATTTTGAGCTTGACTTTTGCAATTATTTTTTCTTTCGATTTTTCCTTTTTTTCAATTGCTAATCGTTGTTGATTTTTTCTTTTTTCGGCCGTAACATTATTAACAAATTTCTGAATTACCGTTTTTTTGTCTTTGTTCTGCTGCCATTCTTCAGCAAGCACCTTAAACTTCCTACCTAAATCATTTATTTTATTTAATTCTTCTTGCTGTTCTTTCGCTTTTTCAAACTTAACTGTAAGCTTCTCATAAAGAGTTTCATATTTAATTTTTGCCTCCTTTGTTTTATCTGCTTCAAGCTTTAATTCATCCAGCTGTTCAGATAGTTTATTCTTTTCGCGTTGTACATCAGCTAGCAACCTATTAAGTTTTAATTTGTCTGTTGATACTTTATGGCCTGCACGTTCAATAATATTTTTAGGTAACCCAATTTTTTCAGCTACTTCAAATGTATAAGAACTTCCTGGCTGCCCTAATAATAATTGATATTTAGGCTCAAGCGTTTCTGGATTAAATAACAT
>JBEIDK010000221.1:0-3856 GCA_040383485.1 Flavobacteriales bacterium | reverse complement strand
ATTGGCAACTTCTAAACACCTTGTTGTACCATTAACATGATTAACTGATGTCATAACAACATCAATACCGTTTTTTATGCAATATTCACTTATTCTTTCATCGTCAGTGGCCACCAATACCTTTGTTAGTTGTTCCACCTTTAGCGTTTGCTCATATACCCTTTCAATCATAGCCTTATCACCAATCATAGCTAGTGGCTTTCCAGGGAAACGAGTAGACTGATAACGCGCTGGTATTATTGCTACAATGTTTTGAGGCATTTAAAGGTTTGAGGTTATTTTTTGAGCTATTTCTTTGAGTTCATCTGTTGGAATGGTAAGTTTTGCTTTCGAAAAATTCATATCACTTACTGAGTTCATTGGAATGAGATGTATGTGTGCATGAGGAACCTCTAATCCAATAACTGAAACACCAACCTTTGTGCATGGAATAGATTTTTTAATTGCTTTGGAGACTCTTTTTGCAAATAAAAATAATCCAGCGTAATCTATATCATCAATATCAAAAATATAATCAGTCTCTTTCTTTGGAATAACAAGAACATGTCCTTTTACCAAAGGGAACACATCTAAAAAAGCCAAATAATTTTCATCCTCGGCAATTTTATAACAAGGAATTTCACCATTTACTATTTTAGAAAATATTGTCATAATTTTTATCTAGAAATCGCCATTATTTCAAATTTCATTACTGAACCAGATGGAACAGTTATCTCTGCAATTTCTCCTAATTTTTTTCCTAATAAACCTTTTCCTATTGGGGAGTCAACAGAGATTTTTCCGACCTTAACATCTGCTTCATTTTGTGGCACTAACTCATATTTATACTCTGTTTTATTCGCTAGATTTTTTATTGTCACTTTCGATAAAATTAAAATTTTAGATGCATCTAATTTTGTCTCATCAATTAATTTAGCGTTCCTTAAAGTTTGCTCCATTAAAGAAATTTTTAATTCTAGCAAGCCTTGTGCTTCTTTTGCAGCATCATATTCCGCATTTTCTGACAAATCTCCTTTATCTCTTGCCTCTGCAATTTGATTTGAAATGCTTGGTCTTTCAACACTTACTAAATGTTGTAATTCTTCTTTTAGTTTCTTTAAACCTTCTTCTGTAAAATATTCTGTTGCCATAATCTTTATTTACTATTCTATAAAAACAAAAGAATTCCTTTCATCGAAGAAAGGAATTCTTTTTACAAATATATTTTTTATTTATTAAAATGCCAAACGCACACCTATTGAATGTGAACCACCCCAAGGATTTGTTAATCTATAAGAATAATCAACCCCAAAACGACTAGCTTTTTCCTCATCTTTTGATGATGGCGCTTCAATTGTAAATCCAACAGATAAGCCTGTAAGAGCGTTTGTTCTTGTATCTACTAATGAACTTGTACCTCCCTTAGCTTCTAGAAAATAACCAGCTCTTGCGATAAACATTTTCTTAAAACTATATTGCGCACCGAACTGAAAATTATCTTTTGTAAATGAATTTGATAAAAAGTTACCTGAGATAGTAATGATATTATCATTATTTTCATTTGATAGATAATAATCATAAGACATTCCAATATTAATTAGAGATGGCAAATCAGTTCTTGCAGAACGTTGATTAACGGTTAAAATAGTTTTAGTGTCATTTTGAATGATTGCAGTAGTTGATAAACCATCGCCAGTAAAACTCATTGGAGTACCTACATTTTTAAGAGCAATACCAAACTTTACATTCTTTCTTGCCTTCACAATGTCATTACCTTTAAATTTCTCTTTGTTATAAAAACTGGCTTGGTATTGAATACCAGCATCTAAAGCAACACCTCTAGCAGCAAGATTATCTAAATTTTCCGAAATAATTTTTATGTTAATACCTCCATATATACTATTTGAAAACTCTTTTGCATATGATAAATTCATATTAAAGTTTTTATACGAGTAAGTACCTAAACCACCTTCAGGTGAAGAAGCGGTTGTTCTATTAATCTTTCCATAATTCATTGACATTAAACTCACGCCAATTACATTAGAGCTTCCTACTCTTTGCCCAAAACCTAGTGCGCTAATGCCTATGCCTGCACTTGAAAGCCAATTAGTTTGTGTAAGCATAAACTCTGTTTTTTTGGTATGAGCCAAACCAGCAACATTTAAGTATTGCGATTCAATACCAGATATAGATGCACTATTTGAACCTCCCAATGCAGAACTTCTTGCCCAAGGGTTAATTAACAATTGCGAAACACTTGCTTGTCCTGCACGGTCAGGATTTCCAGCGTAAGCAGATATTGTAAAAACACTAGCTAGTATTCCTGAAGCTATAATATTTTTGTATCCTTTTATCATAATTTTTTTTATTAAGGGAGGAACTTTTTGTTCCTCCCATTGTTAAAAACAGATTTCTATTAGAATGAATTTAAGTCAATTGGACGTAATGCTCCAAACCATTTTATTGTTTTCTCACCAATTTTAGGCGCATTAAAATGTATTAAATACATACCACTTCCAATTGGGATATTACTTTGATTCTTTAAATCCCAATCAATAAAAGTTAAATCATTATCCTTTTCAATTTGTCTTATTAATATACCATTTACTGTATATATAGAAATAGTACATTTAACAGGAAGATTTGTAAATTTAACAATGTTATCAATTTGGGTTTCTTCGTAATCTGAATATGCATAGTATGGATTTGGCACTGCATTTATCAAATCAAGTGCATTTTTTGCTGTTGTGCTTTGATTAAATAGAGTAGCCAAGTTCTTTGTAGAAAATGTATATCGCGGGTCATTATCATTTTTAGCATTTTCATTTACAGCAGTGTTGTTTGGGTCGTAACCATAGAACTGTGTTGCTGTAGGATTAGTGTATTGAAAGTTATATGGACTACTAGCATAGAATCTTGAATAAGGTTTAGTTACTCTTAATTTAACAGTTGCGTCATTTTCAAATAATTTATGGTCCGGAGCTAATAATGGAAAATTAGCCCAAATACAATCACGCCAAACTTGCTTTAAAGGATATAATGTTCCTGTAACAGCCTCATTAGATGCTAATGCTAGTTTATCATGTATGTACTGACCACCATCATAAGCAGGCATAAGATTAGGAGCAGGATTTGTTGCGCCAGGAGCCGATGTAAACGTATTATGGTTAAATACATAAACAAAGTGTAGACCACCAAACCTAGTTCTACCATATTCATCCCTAACAGTTGAAGTTGGATTCCAAATCATATCTCTACCGTTTTGGTCATACATTATTGAAGATTCACCAAAGGCAACATTTAAACGTTCGCCAGTTTCAACATTAATAGCATAACCTGGAAACCAGCCCATACCCTCGCCTGAAACCAAAGTAGCTTCTGCAACGTTAACACCAGCATCATCAACGGTTTTACCATTTTTATCAACTGATTTATGGCTACGCATTTCGCCTCTTAATGGAGCACGGTTTAAGCCTAACAGGTTCTCATTAAACTGTTGCTCAATTCCAGTTTCAATAACTGGGCAACGGGTCCATTTTGTTTTATCGTTTGTAAATACAACATCAACACTAGCAATATTTTGTAACCTATTACATTGTGCGCTTTTAAAATTTAAGTTAGCACCTGTAATATTAGTACCACCTGTTGCATAGTAATTTTGACCCAATTGCATCATTGGCCCGAATGGTTCAGTAGATGTTAATCTATATGGAGCCCAAGTGCCGCCTGCGACATTTTCGTAAAACTGAAACTCATCAATTGTTTCTTTGGTACCACTAATCCAATCATTGAATGTAGGAGCAGGAAAATCAACCAATGCAACACTTTCTGTTCCGCTTCTTATCCAATTTGCGTAAACGCCACCATCTTCGTCTTT
>JBEIDK010000220.1:0-3865 GCA_040383485.1 Flavobacteriales bacterium | reverse complement strand
CCGTAAAACCAATTATGCCCAACTTCATGTGTAATTACAATATCCATTTGCAATGAGTCGGAAGTAGAGTTGATGATAGTTATATTTGGATACTCCATTCCACCACCTGCGCTTATTGTTCCATCAATGGCTGTGCAATGTTTGTAAGGATAATCGCCATTCCATTTGCTGTAATAATACACGGCATCATTAATATATTGTGTAGCTTTTTTCCAACTCTTTGCATTTTGTGGTGTAAACATAGCCCAAGTTGTAACTGCGTTTCCTGAGTGTGGTAGCTTTATTTCACTCTTTCTTACAATGAATCGTTTATCGGCAAACCACGCAAAATCATGCACATTTTGTTGTGTGTATCTAATGGTTTTGTACTTTTTTGAAGAGGCGGGAAATGCATTAGAAATCTTAGTAAGCGGCAATACTTTTTTCTTAGTTGTATCGATACTTTTTTCATTTAAAAAATCAATTTCTGATTGTGTTTGCAAGTCACCAGTTGCACCAACCACATAGTTATCTGGAAGAGTAATACTTACATCAAAATTACCAAACTCACTATAAAATTCTCCTTGATTTAAGTACGGCATTTGGTGCCAACCATCAACATCGTACACTGCTGGTTTTGGATACCATTGTGTAATAGCGTAAAATTGACCAATATGCCCTAGTCGTGAAATTTTTGCACTAGGAATTTTTACAAAAAATGGAGTTGAAATTTCTATTTTCTCATAAGGTAATAATGGTTTTGGTAAATAAACGATACAAATGTCACGATACTTTTCATCGTACTCCCAACGAAGCTTTTGTCCTTGCGATGTGAAATTTAAACTATCAATAAACCCTTTGTTTTTTTCCTTGGCAAAATGCAGTTTACTGTCTCCGTCGGCAAGTAGTTGTTTGTCGAGTGCAGAATTTTTTTGGTAAGCATTTGGCCATAAATGAAAGTAAATAAACCTTAATGTATCTTTTGAATTGTTTGCATATTCAATTGTTTCTTTTGCATGTAGGGCATGCAAACTGTCGTTTAGTATTACATCAATTTTATAATTTACTTGTTGTTGGAAGTAGTTTTGCGCTGCAATATCATTACTTGACAAAGTAATTATTAGAAAAATAAATAAGGTTCTAAGAATAATTTTCAACACTATTTTATAAAGTTTACACCAAAGAAATCAAATAAAAATTACTTGCGAAATAATACTGATATTAACTTTCTATGAATGTTACCTTAAAATTGCTTCAGCAAACATTAAATCAATGGGTGTAGTAATCTTAATATTTTCTCGGTTGCCATCTACTAAACTAATTTGAACACCAGAGCTTTCTAACACAGAAGCATCGTCTGTAAAGTGCTCTTGATAATTTTGAGAATAGGCATTTTTGATGAGTTGCAAATGAAACACTTGAGGCGTTTGTATTGCCTTGTAATCATCTCTATTTACGTGCATAGAATTTAGCCCTTCAACCTTTCGTATCGAATCGTTTAGTGGTATAAATGGTATTGCATTTCCTTTGAGCTGTGCAATACTAAAACAATTATCAATAGTAATTTTATTTACTAATGGCCTTACACCATCATGTATGGCAACGATTGCCTCTTCATTAGTATCTAATGATTCAAGTCCATTTTTTACAGAATAAAACCTGGTAGCACCACCACTAACAACCTTATGTTGTATGTTAAAAGAATGGTCTAAACATAATTTTGCCCAATAATCTTTTTGACTATCGGGCAAAACAAGTATTATTTCGATGTTTGAATTATAATTGTAAAATGCTTCAATGGTGTGCATCAGCACTGGTTTGTTTTGAAGCAGCAAAAACTGTTTAGGTATTTCAGAGCCCATTCTTGAGCCACTACCCCCTGCAACGATTATTGCAAATAGTTTCATTACAAAATCAACATGGCATCGCCGTACGAGAAAAATCTATATTTCTCTTTTACAGCCACTCTGTAAGCTTCCATGATTAAATCATATCCTCCAAAAGCACAAACCATCATTAATAACGTTGACTCAGGAGTATGAAAATTTGTAATCATACTATTGGCAACAGAAAAATCATGCGGAGGGAAGATAAATTTATTTGTCCAGCCGTCAAATGGTTTCACCATACCTGCAGTTGACAAAGAAGATTCAATAGCACGCATAGTCGTTGTTCCAATAATGCAAATGTTTTTCTTAGCTTCTTTGGCGTTATTGATGGTTGCAGCGCATTGATCATCAATAATCATCTGCTCCGAATCCATTTTGTGTTTTGTTAAGTCTTCAACTTCTACTGAACGGAAGGTTCCTAATCCAACGTGTAGTGTAACTTCTGCAAAATCTATTCCTTTTATTTCTAAACGCTTTAGCAATTCTCTGCTAAAGTGTAAGCCCGCTGTTGGAGCAGCTACAGCACCTTCGTGCTTTGCATATACTGTTTGATAACGCTCTTCATCTTCAGGTAAAGGCTTACGTTTGATATACTTTGGAAGAGGTGTTTCGCCCAAGGCTAAAATAGAAGATTTGAAATCTTCGTTAGTGCCATCATATAAAAATCTGAGGGTACGTCCACGTGAAGTAGTATTGTCAATTACCTCAGCAACTACGCTATCATCTTCGCCGAAATATAATTTATTACCAATTCTAATTTTTCTAGCTGGGTCAACTAGCACATCCCAAAGGCGGCTATCAGCATTTAATTCGCGCAATAAAAAAACTTCAATTTTAGCACCTGTTTTTTCTTTGTTGCCGTATAAACGAGCAGGAAAAACCTTAGTATTGTTACGCACCATTAAATCGCCATCATTAAAATAATTGATAACGTCTTTAAATTTTTTGTGTTCTATTTTACCAGTACTGCGGTGTATCACCATCAGTTTTGATTCGTCGCGATTTTTAGCTGGGTTCTCTGCTAAAAGTTCTTTAGGCAGGTTGAAATTGAATTGTGAAAGTTTCATTTTGTTATTTATTAAGTTGTTACAGCAACAAAACCTTATTTTAAAAAGGCGTGCAAAGGTATCAAATCTTAAAACAATAGCAAATGTTTGTTTTTAGGCCCAAACATCAAGGTTTTTAATAATGATAGGTACCATATGGGCTTTCTATGGTCAGCGCTTTCTGCTCTGCACTTTTTACCTCGCCAATAATTTTGGCCCTAACATGAAAGCTTTCAGAAATGGCAATTATTTCCTTAGCGGTGATGGCATCGCAATAAAACTCCAGTCGATGCCCCATATTAAATACCTTAAACATTTCTTGCCAGTTCGTTTTAGATTGCTCTTGTATAATTTTAAAAAGAGGAGGAACCTCAAAGAGATTATTTTTTACAATATGTAAGTTGTTATTGATAAAATGCAATACTTTAGTTTGCCCACCACCACTGCAATGTACCATGCCATGAATTTGTTTTCGCAATGTTTTAAGTACTTCAAAAACTATAGGAGCGTATGTTCTGGTGGGAGAAAGAACCAATTTTCCGAGTGGTACTTTTTCTGTGCCAACATCTATCAAATCAGTTAGTGAACCGTGACCGCTGTAAATATATTTTGAATCGATGCTGTTGTCATAACTTTCAGGGAAAAGAGTTGCATATTTTTTTGAAAAAACATCATGTCGAGCGCTTGTAAGCCCATTACTCCCCATACCACCATTGTATTCATTTTCATAGGTTGCCTTTCCGAAACTTTCTAATGCAACTATTACATCACCCTCTTTAATTTTGCTGTTATCAATAACATCATTGAGGTTCATTTTAGCAATGATGGTAGAGTCGACAATGATTGTTTTTACTAAATCGCCAACGTCAGCTGTTTCGCCACCAGTGGTATAAATGTTTACGCCATGCTTACGCATGTTTTCGCAGAATGCTTCGGTGCCATTGATTATTT
>JBEIDK010000219.1:0-3906 GCA_040383485.1 Flavobacteriales bacterium | reverse complement strand
TTGAAAATAAAACAAGTGATATTAAAAAAGAATTAGGCGATTTACTGTTGCATATTGTTTTCTATTCGCGCATTGCAAGCGAAACAAATGAGTTTGACATTGCTGATGTATGTTATTCATTATGTGAAAAGTTGATTTTCAGACATCCACATATTTATGGAGATGTAAAGGTTGAAAACGAAAATGATGTGAAGGAAAATTGGGAAAAACTTAAATTAAAAGAGAAGGGAAATACATCAGTTTTAGGAGGAGTACCAGCCTCCTTGCCATCCATGATAAAAGCGTCAAGAATTCAAGACAAAGCCAAGGCGGTTGGATTTGATTGGGAAAATAGCAATCAAGTTTTTGAAAAAGTGAAAGAGGAACTTGAAGAGTTGCGCACCGAAATTGAATCAGATTCATCGCAAGAAAAAAAGGAAGAAGAGTTTGGAGATTTACTATTTTCAATCATCAACTACTCTAGGTTTGTAAATATAAATCCGGAAGATGCACTGGAAAAAACAAATAAAAAATTCATAAAACGATTTCAATATATTGAACAGAAGGCAAAAGAAAATAACAAAGAATTATCATCGATGAGCTTAGCTGAAATGGATGTTTATTGGAATGAAGCTAAAAAATTATAAAAGGAATGGCACTCCGACACTTTTCAATAAATTGTTTCCTCCAATCGCCTTCGTTTCCATAAAACGAGGGTATTTGAGATGTTCTTTTCAAACGAAAGTAAAAATATGTAAAGGCGTTCTGAAATTACAGAATGGTTCTTATTGCAACTCTGCTATCAAATCTCTGCAAGAAATCAATAAATTTTTTTGTACCTCATCGTTTGAGTTTTCAATGGCCTCATCTAACTTTTTTAAAGAAAATAAAACGTCTTCTAAAGCCGGGTGAATGATGATGTTTTCAATAATGCTGAAACATTCAATAAGCTCATGAGCGTTAGCATGAGTAGCAATCACAGCAATTGCTTTAATAAATTTAGAGCATTCGTAATTTGCTTCCCAACAAGCTGCAATTAAAAAATTTGCGTTGCGTTTACCAATATATTTTCCAATCTCTTCAATTAATGCTGGTAAGGCATTCGGAAACTGAACTGTGTTTAATAGTTCAATGATTTGTTTGTTGATGATATTTCCAAAATCTCTATCTCCACATAACATCGTAGCTAAAACAGGTATGGAGCTTGCATCACCAATAATAGCAAGTCTATCTATACCTTCGCTTGTAACTTCTGATTCTTCAAGCATTAATGCTTGGTGTAACAACTTTAATTCTTTGGCTTTATTTATTTTTTCTTGTTCTAAATCTTGCATAACCAAAATTTTATTTTCTATTAAATAATTTCTAAAAAACCGCTCTCTGTATCGCTTAGGAAATTCTTTATAATAAGTTCCTCAGTTTTAAATATTGAGACAATTTTTTCTGTAGTAGCATTTCCAATTCGAAGCCAAATAATCTTTGGCGGATATCCTCTTAATGCAGACAAATCAATGAAATCATAATCAAATGTTATTACTACATTATTATTTAGCCTTGCGTAATCCCAAATCTCAACATCAGATTTGTTGAGTAGGCCTAAATCAGAAACATGACTGGCTCCACCAAAAATATCTTGAAGCCTTTTGGCAACTTTGTAAGAAATATTTTGGTCAAACAATCGGTTCATGAAGCAATTCTATATTTGTGCTCTCTGTCGGCAGCAAAAGCTAAACAAGCCCTGATTGACTCTTCGTCTAATTCAGGAAAATCAGAAATTATTTCCTCGTTTTTCATTCCATTGGCTAACCAACCAAGCACATCATAAACAGAAATGCGTGTACCTTTTAAACACGGCTTTCCAAATCGAATGTTTGGGTCGATTGTGATGTAAATACAGTAGTTCATTTTACGAAAATAATGATGTTTTTAATTCTTTGGCTTTATTTATTTTTTCTTGTTCTAAATCGTCCATCTAAAAAAATCGTTTTAACTAATGAGTACTATTGAATAATACAATCATGAAAATAATATATAATTAATCAAATAGTACGAAGTTTTATCTTTCACATTTATGAATCACTATCTACAAAACACTAACAACTAAGCAATATCTACTAACCACTAACAACTAACAACTAACCACTAACAACTAAGCACTATCTACTATCTACTAAGCACTAACCACTAACAACTAACAACTAAGCACTATCTACTAAAAACTAAACCCTCCTACTAATTGCTTTTTTAGCTGCTGTAACAATGGCATCGGCAGTCAATCCATATTTCACCATTAATTCATCAGGAGTGCCGCTTTCACCGAAGCTATCATTTACGGCAACCATCTCGAGAGGTAATGGTAAATTTGTAGCTAGTAATTGCGCTATGCTATCACCCAATCCACCATTCATTTGGTGTTCTTCGGCAGTTACAACACAGCGAGTTTTCCGAACAGAATCAAGAATTGCTTTTGCATCGAGTGGTTTTATTGTATGTATATTTATTACTTCTGCATTTATACCCGCTTCAGCTAATATATGTCCTGCTTCAATTGCTTTCCAAACCAAATGTCCGGTGGCGAATATAGAAACATCGGTTCCTTCATTCAGCATCAAAGCTTTTCCAATTTCAAATGTATCAGTTGGAGAAGTAAAATTTTGAATGACTGGTCGTCCGAAACGCAAGTATACTGGCCCTTCATAATAGGCAATGGCAAGTGTAGCCGCCTTTGTTTGATTATAATCGCAAGGATTAATTACTGTCATACCGGGCAACATTTTCATCAGCCCAATATCTTCAAGTATTTGGTGTGTAGCGCCATCCTCGCCAAGAGTAAGTCCTGCATGTGAAGCACATATCTTTACATTTTTTCCGGAATAGGCAACCGATTGTCTAATTTGGTCATACACCCTACCAGTACTAAAGTTTGCAAAAGTTCCAGTAAATGGGATTTTTCCACCAATGGTCATTCCAGCAGCAAGGCCAATCATATTAGCTTCTGCAATTCCTACTTGCACAAAGCGTTCAGGGAACTCTTTGGCAAAAGCATCCATCTTTAAGGACCCTGTAAGGTCGGCGCATAAAGCAACAACATTTGGGTTAGTTTTACCTAACTCTAACAAGCCTGCACCAAAGCCGCTTCTGGTATCTTTTTTATCGTAAACCTCAAATGTTTTCATCTAAAGGAAATTGTATTTAATGCGTATTTATAAAATAATTAATGCTGAACTACCAGTTTTTTATTAATCATTTTGCCATTATTTTCAATATTCAAAAAGTAAATTCCGTTTGAAATATTATTCAAATTAATGGTTTTGTTATTGATACCTTTTTGTGTAGCAGTTAGCTCCGTCAATAACATTTTTCCTTGTATGTCGACCAATGAAATTTTTGAAATTAAACTAGTTGGCGAATAAAACTTTAAGTCAGCATTTCCTTGCGCGGGATTAGGCTGCATTGATAAAAAGTTAAGGCTATTTTCATCACCATCAAATTCTCCAATAAAGGTACCAGTTGGGTCAACAACAATTTTATATCTGTCAACAGTTTGTGCAATACTTTGATTTGTAAATGGCGTTCCTAATGCTGATGGAGTAAAACTACCTTTTGCCACAGCATCAACATAAATTCTATATATACCTGGGGTTGAAATTGCAGATACACTTAACTGAATGCACCCAGTGTTAGCGCCTAAAAATTTACAATTTGCCGGATTGCAAGTGTATTGTAATGTAACACCTGCAGGCAATAACGGAAATGTTGTAACGCTATAAATAGTAACCGAATCGAAAGTAAAAATACCAGGTGTTAAGCCAATAAAAGGCAACGCGAAACTACCAGCAGTATCTTGCGCCACTTGAATTTTGATGGTTGCATTCAAAGGCACATTTACTTGTGTATGCGGGAAATTGGTACTATCTGGCAAAATAA
>JBEIDK010000218.1:0-3917 GCA_040383485.1 Flavobacteriales bacterium | reverse complement strand
CAATTTGGTTGTCTTGAAATTTTTGTAAATCGAAACCAAGTGGAACAACTCTAATTTTCTCTGGGTTACAAATTTTATGCTCTTTAGAAAGTTCTTCTTTTTGCTTTTCGCTGATAGCAATAATAACGGTACTTTTATTAGCAAGGTAACGCTCTATTGTTTTGTAAAATAAGGTTTTTAATTTGCCAAAATAAGAATGAAAAACGTGTCCGTGAAAGGTATGAATTATAATGGGCACCTTGCAATTATATGCTGCTAATCGTCCTAAAGTTCCTGCTTTTGCTGCATGTGTATGAACAATGTCTGGTTTAAACTCCTCAATGATTTTTTTTATTTTCTTGTATGCTTCCCTATCGTTTTTAAAGTTTATTTCACGTAACATTTCTTCAACTATAAGTGGCTTTAATCCGAGCTTATCAAGAATAAACTCTGAGCTATCTTCACTAGCATCTTTTTGACCACCAACCAATAAGGTTTCATAGTATGAGCTTAAATACTTTGATAAATAAGCAACGTTGTAAGTTGGTCCACCGAGGTTGAAGCGATTTATTATACGTAATACTTTTGGCACAGATTTAAATTATAAATTTTGAATTGAATCATCTATTTAGAAAATACTCTTTAAATTCTAGTATTTCTTTGTTTTCAACTTCAAGGTATTTGTTGAAAATATTTTCACCAACCTGACATTTAATTGCTGAAATACCAACATCAATCAACCTTAGTCCTTGCGTTGTAAGTAAAATATTATCAAATTGTAATCCTCCAATATTTGATAGCCTTTTAATATCCCTATGAACAAAACCTGCATTATGTAAGGCATTAATTTCATTTTGAAACATATCGAACCAAAGTTCTCTAATTTCAAATTCATAAGCTCTATAATCAATCGGTTGGATTCGTTCCATTATTAACATTTCTGCATTTAGAGCTTCGTTATACTCAAGACGAACAAACTTTACCACTAGATTATTAATTGCATTAGCAAATTTCATTTTTTCTGCTTCAGAACCAATATCGCTTCTTGTATCGTCAATGAAGAGTTTACCAACTTCAGAATCGGATAATACAATTACAGTATTATTAGCACCTGAGGAAAGTCTGCGTGGATATTTCACCTGTTTATTATAAGTTGTGAATTATAAATTTTAATTACTTATTCAGTAAAAGAGGAGCAGGGTGATGTTTACTAGCCAATCATTTTATTCATTAGTTCATCACTAATACCTGTATTTGAATACCCACCATCGTGATATAAATTTTGCATAGTAACCATTTTAGTAAAGTCCGAGAACATAGCAACGCAATAATCTGCACAAGCTTCAGCACTTGCATTGCCAAGGGGAGCCATTGATTCTGCAAAATCGTAGAACGAACCAAATCCTTTTATGCCTCCACCAGCAGTTGTTTTTGTTGGAGATTGTGAAATTGTATTTACCCGTACTTTATTTTTCTTACCATAGTGGTAACCAAAGCTACGTGCAATTGATTCTAGCGTTGCCTTTGCATCAGCCATATCGGTGTAGAAAGGATAAGTCCGTTGCGCAGCAATGTATGATAACGCCACAACTGAACCCCAATCAGCAATTGCATCCATTTTGTAGGCAACACTTAACATCTTATGTAGTGAGAAAGATGACACGTCTATACTTTTCATATAGAAGTCATAATTCAATTCAGTGTAAGGAATATTTTTACGTATGTTAGGGCTCATTCCTATACTATGCAATACAAAATCAATTTTGCCACCAAGTACTTCCTGGCTTTTTGTAAACAAATTTTCTAACTCAACAACACTTGTTGCGTCAGCAGGAATTATTTCAGCGCCACATTTTTCTGCCAATACCTTTATTTCGCCCATTCTCATTGCTATTGGAGCATTTGTTAAAGTAAACTTAGCTCCTTGCTCATATGCTTTTTCAGCAACTTTCCATGCTATTGAATTATGGTCTAATGCACCTGAAATGATTCCTCTTTTTCCTTTCAATAAATTATTCATTCTTATTTAATTTTATGATTGATTACAAACTTAATTTTTTTTTGAATTGGTGAAGCTTAAATTTTTAGAATGTTTAGAGTTCTAGGTTATATTTTGTTTTATCTTTTTTTCAATATTTGTAGTTGAGTAGCCTTCTTCTAATGGTATTGAAATTACTGAACCTCCGGAATTTGTAACTTCCTTATAGCCAATAATTTTTTCAACCTCCCAATCACCTCCTTTAACCAAAAAATTTGGTTCAATTAGCTTTATTAAATCTAAAGGTGTTTCAGCGTTGAAGACTACTACTAAAGAAACTACTTGTAATGAAGCCATTATAATGGCTCTACTTTGTTCATCTTGCAGCGGCCTTAAATCACCTTTGTTTAACCGTCGTACCGACTGGTCAGAATTGATGCCTACAATTAGTCTAGAGCCTAGTTGTGCGGCTTTAGCCAGATAACTTACATGCCCCAAATGTAATAAATCGAAACATCCATTGGTGAAAACTATTGTCTCTGATTTAAGCCTAAAAGCACTTACTTTTTTTATTAATTCTGATTCGCTAACTATTTTTGATTTTATTTGTTCTAAAACATTATCCATACACAATAAAATTTCTTTTTTTGAGTTTAAAGTTTCATGAAAATTAATTCGATTACCAAATGTATTTTATTTCTGTTCTTGCTTGTAACTTTTGCATGTAAAAAAGATATAAAAATACTCACCGATAAATCAGCAAAGCTAAAGTTTAGTCAGGATACTGTAATTTTTGATACTGTTTTTACAACTGTTGGAACTATTACTCAGACCCTTAAAGTTTATAATCCATATGGACAAACTTTGAAGATTTCTTCTATAATGCTTGCTGGTGGCAATAAATCAAATTTTAGATTAAACATAGATGGCATAAAATCATCTTCGGCATCCGATATAGAAATTGCTCCTAAAGATAGTCTATACATTTTTGTGGCGGCAACAATTGATCCGAACAACACTAATAATCCGATGATTGTAACAGACTCTATTATTTTTGAGTTTAATGGTAAAAAGCAGGATGTAGATTTGGTTGCCTGGGGACAAGACGCTTATTATATTAAAGCAACTACTAAATTAAATCAGAATATTAAGTATTCAATTATAGCTGGCGAAAATGAAAATATCACTTTAAAAACTGACAAGCCCTATGTAATATATGGTTACATGGTTGTTGATAGCGCTGGCTGCCTTACTATTCCGGCTGGTGCAAGATTACATTTTCATAACAAATCAGGACTATGGGTTTATAGATATGGTTGCTTAAATGTAGAAGGAACAAAAGAAAATCCAGTAGTTTTTCAAGGTGATAGGTTAGATTATCAGTACCGTGACCAGCCCAATCAGTGGGATAGGATTTTATTAAACGAACATACAAATACTAAAATAAATTATGCCAAAATATTAAATGGTTTCATAGGCATTCAATGCGATTTATTAATTGATGCTGGTATTGAAGACAGTAAACTTAAATTGACAAATACAATTATTGCCAATATGAATGTTGCAGGTATTTACTCGAAATATTTTGACATTGAAGGCTACAATAATTTAATTTATAATACTGGTGGGCCTTGTTTGGCTTTAACTTGGGGAGGCAGATACAATTTTCGTAACTCAACTTTTGCAAGTTTTTGGGATTATCCGGCTAGGAAAGAGCCAGCTATAATACTGAATAATTTTAGTGATTTGCCTCAATACTTTCCGTTAGAAAAAGCCTATTTTGGAAATTGCATAATTATGGGAAATCAGAAAAGTGAAGTTGCCCTCAATAAATGTAGTTCTTGCACCGAAAGTTTTAATTATGAATTTAATCACTGTCTCATAAAGGCTGACAACAACATAGACTTTACTTTGTCTAATTTTAATACTTCCGTAAAATATGACAAAGATGCAAGCATTG
>JBEIDK010000217.1:0-3941 GCA_040383485.1 Flavobacteriales bacterium | reverse complement strand
GACTTTAAAATAGAATCTTCGGATATAAGAGTATTTACGGATGCCGAATATATAGAAAATGGATTTGAAGTTTCAGAAAATATGGATGATTGTGATGTGTTGCTTGGTGTAAAGGAAGTTCCTGTTGAAGCATTAATACCAAATAAAAAATATTTTTTCTTTTCTCATACGATTAAAAAACAAACTTATAATAGAAAGTTATTGCAAGCGTGTATAGATAAAAATATCGATTTGTACGACCACGAAACAGTAGTTAATGAAAAAAATACGCGATTAATTGGTTTTGGAAGATACGCTGGAATTGTAGGTGCGTACAACGGAATTAGAGCATTCGGGTTAAAATTTGAGCTTTTTTCATTACCAAAAGCAGAAACATTAGCCAATCAAGACGCTTTGATTTCGCAACTTAAGAAACCTTTTTTACCACCAATAAAAATTGTCTTATCAGGAAAAGGCAAAGTGGCATTTGGTGCCAAGGAAATGTTAGATGGCATGAAAATCAAAGAAGTTTCTGTATCAGACTATTTATCAAAAACGTATACTTATCCTGTATATACAATGATTGATGTTCAAGATTATAATCGTCATCAATCCTGTATTGAATTTAATAAAGCAGAATTTTATTCGAATCCAGAACATTTCACTTCTAATTTTGAACGTTTTACTAAAGTTTCTGATATTTTTATGGCAGGACATTTTTACGGAAATGGTGCTCCAGAAATTTTAACACAAGACATGTTAGCCGCTCCTAATTGTAAAATTAAAGTGGTTGCTGATATTTCTTGTGACATCGACGGTCCAATAGCCTGTACGTTACGCGCCAGTACTATTGCTAATCCAAATTATGGCTATTTACCTAGTGAACATAAAGAAGTAGATATGTTTCATCCAAGTGCAATTGTAGTAATGGCAGTAGATAATTTGCCTTGTGAATTACCAAAAGATGCCAGTGAAGGTTTCGGTCAAATGTTTTTAGAACATGTTATTCCTGCTTTTTTTAATGAAGATGCGTCAGGCGTTTTGAGCAGGGCAAAAATTACTGAAAACGGAAAACTAACTCCGCGATTTGCGTATTTGCAAGATTATTTAAATAACCAAAACTAGTTTATACCGCACTTTTTTATAAGTTCATTAATTAATTTTAACAACTACATTTAATAGTAACTATACAAAAACACAACTATAACGTTTTCGTTAAAAATTAATTCCTGTTTTTATAATTTAATGACATAATATTTTGTTATTTAGCAATTAACTAAACTAAAAACTATTAATATAACAAACTACTTTTATGAACACAGAAAATAAACAAACAAATTACCCAGCTTTATTGACTCTTGTAACGGTATTCTTTTTTTGGGGCTTTGTTGCCGCATCAAATGGAATATTAATTCCTTTTTGTCAAAATCATTTTAAGCTTACAAATTTTGAATCTCAATTACTTGGTTCAGCTTTTTTTGGTGCATATTTTATAGGTTCATTAATTTTATATTTAGGTTCTGCATTTTTAAAATATGATATTGTAAATAAAGTTGGTTATAAAAAAGCCATTATAATTGGATTATTTATTTCTATTGTTGGAGCTCTAATAATGATACCAAGTACAAATGTGAATTCTTTTGGTTTAATGTTATTGTCATTGTTTATTGTTGCTTTAGGTTTTTCACTTCAACAAACCGCAGCTCAACCTTTTGCAATTTCTTTAGGAGATGAAACAACTGGTGCTCATAGGTTGAATTTTGCAGGTGGAATTAATTCATTAGGAACAACTGTTGGACCTATAATTGTAAGTTATTTTTTATTTGGGAGTTTAACTTCTGAAGTAGAACCATCACCATCAAACATAAATACTTTGTATTTAATTTTAGCTGGGGTGTTTTTGTTCGTTGCATTAATATTTACTTTTTCCAAATTGCCTTCTGGAAAAAATGATGAGTCAATTGAGAATTCACCAAATGCCAGTAAAGCCTTAATTGCCATTACTATAGCTATTTTAGGTTTAATATTAATCGGAAATGTGACATCAGTCTCTAAAACAATATTATTGATGCTTTTATTACTATCTATTCTTGGTATTTTAATATATTCAAATAAACTTGCTCTAAAAAATTCGGAAGGTTGGGGTGCAATGAAATATCCTCAATTAGTATATGGTATGATTGCTATTTTTGTTTATGTTGGAGTTGAAGTATCAATTGATAATAATTTTGGCGCTTTATTAAAAACACCAGGTTATTTAACACCAGATGGATTAAACGATGCGCAAATTTCTAAATACATTTCTTTATATTGGGGAAGTTTAATGATTGGAAGATGGATAGGGGCAATAAGTGTTTTTCAATTAAGTAGAATCCCAAAAATAATCGCTACTGTAATCGTACCTTTTATAGCTTTTGGTATTATTTTGTATGCAAACTCGTTAAAAGGTACAGATATTTCAGACTTATATAGTTATTCAATTGTTATTTTAATTGGAATAGTTGCTTTTTTAATGTCAAATGAAAAGCCTGTTAAAACAATGATTTATGTTAGCACATTAGCAATTGTTTCAATGCTAATTGGTACATTTACAACTGGGATAGTTTCTGTTTTCGCATTTATCTCAGGCGGATTGTTTTGCTCTGTTATGTGGCCTTGTATTTTTGCTTTATCAGTTACAGGATTAGGAAAACATACAAGTCAAGGTTCAGCTTTTTTAATTACTATGATTTTAGGAGGTGCTATTATTCCTCCATTCCAAGGAGCAATTGGAGATTCATGGGATATACATTTTTCTTATTTGATTGCTGCTTTTTGTTTTGCTGGATTATTGATTTTAACATTATTAATTAAAAAGTCATTAAAAAATCAAAATATTAATATTGATACCATTGAATCTGAAGGAGGTCATTAAACTTATTCATTTTCAACATAAAAAAAGTCCGCCAGAATTCAAACTCTGACGGACTTTTTTTATTGATATTTTGTAATTTAAATTTTAAATATCCCACCAAAGGCAATCATACTTTGTAAAAACCAAAAGTTTTGTTGGGCTTTGTCTGCTGTACTGTATGTGGTTCTAATATCATTCATTTCAATATAACCCGTTTTTAATTCGGTTTGAATGAAATAATGTTTGAAAAACGTAAAGGTCAATCCCGCTTTTGCTGAAATACCGAATCCGGATAAGTGAAACTCATCGTATCTTTCTTTGTCAAATAATTTTGTATTGGTTTTGGGTAATAAAACGCCAGCACCAAATCCTTCTGATAAATTGATTTGAAATTTATCTGTATTTGGTAAATTAAACCATTTTGAAATGTCATCCACCCGCGTAATTTCAGGATGAATATAATTTAACCCATCGGTATGTTCAAATGTTAAAAATTTATCGGTAAGTAGCAACTCATTTCCTGGTAAACTTTCATCAAAAGTGCCTTCATTTGGATAATTTCCGCTGTAACGCACTACTTTATTTTGATACATTACATACTTCATATGATCCCATCCTATTGAAATATTATAATGGTCATTAATAAAATAACCCATTCTAAAATTAGTTTGAGGAATTGTCATTCTTGAAGGATTTATAAAATCTATATGATACCCTTTTGGTCTGTCGTGCGCCGTTACGTCATTTAATGTAAAATCGTAATCAGCACCTGTAAATCGAATATCTGAAGTAGAGTAGTAGGCTCTGTTACCTCCCCAGTAAAAAAAGAATTTTCCTTTATTATGTGCGGTATATTTTTCTTTTTGAATAGATAAATCTACTTGGTTTTCAGTTTGTGCAAAACTTGTTATCGTAAGTAAAGCAATAACAAGCGTTAAAATTTTTTTCATTTGGGGATTTTGTATGGTGTATTAAAATTTATTTATAGTTGTTCTGATGGCAACTCACTTGGTCATTAAACCTTCAAAATAGTCTAAATGCAACATGTTGGCGCCATCACTTTTAGCAT
>JBEIDK010000216.1:0-4049 GCA_040383485.1 Flavobacteriales bacterium | reverse complement strand
TAATCCGTATTTGTTATATAAAGATGCAGCAAACGGAAAAAGCAATCAACAAAATTTAGGTACTATTAAATCATCTAATTTATGTACCGAAATTATTGAGTATACAAGCCCTGAAGAAGTTGCTGTTTGTAATTTAGCATCATTGGCATTGCCACGTTTTGTGATTGATGGTAAGTTCGACCACAACAAATTGTTTGATATTACATATGTAGTAACAAAAAACTTGAATAAGGTTATTGACCGTAACTACTACCCAGTTGCCGAAGCGCGTTACAGCAATATGCGTCATCGTCCTATAGGTATTGGCGTGCAAGGTTTAGCAGATGCTTTTTGTTTATTAAGAATTCCGTTCGATAGTGCTGAGGCAGCTCAGTTAAATGCTGAAATTTTCGAAACCATTTACTATGCATCTATGACAGCTAGTAAGGATTTAGCAAAAGCAGATGGGCATTATGAAACATACCCTGGTTCGCCAGTATCGAAAGGAGTTTTCCAATACGATATGTGGAATGTAACACCAAGCCCACGTTGGGAATGGGATGTATTGAAAGAAGAAGTAGCAAAATACGGCGTGCGTAATTCATTGTTGTTAGCACCAATGCCAACAGCAAGCACCAGTCAGATATTAGGTAACAACGAATGTTTTGAGCCATTTACAAGTAATGTTTACAAGCGTGGTACTTTGAGTGGTGAATTTGCAGTAGTAAATAAATATTTGTTGCGCGACTTGGTAGAGTTAGGATTATGGAATGACCGCATGAAAAACCGCATTGTTGGCGAAAATGGTTCGGTACAAAATATTGCTGAGATACCACAAAACATAAAAGACCTTTACAAAACTGTGTGGGAAATTAGCCAAAAGGTAATTATAAATATGGCTGCCGACCGTGGTGCATTTATTTGCCAAAGCCAAAGCTTGAATCTATTTGTACAAAGCCCAAATGTTGGTAAGCTTACAAGCATGCATTTTTATGCTTGGGAAAAAGGATTGAAAACTGGTATCTATTATTTACGTACCAAGGCTGCAGCCGATGCCATTAAGTTTACAGTTGACAAGCAGGCAGAAGAAATGGTGAAGCCAGTAATGCCAGCCGATGTGGTGAATATATTAGTTGAAGAACCAAAGGTTACCATTGAAACTCCACATAACATATCAGCTGCGATAAACCAAACAACAAATCATGTTGGAGGTACATTGTTTGATGCTGATGCAGCTATTAAAACTGAAAATGCTACATTAAATAAAGTGGTTGAAGAAGCGGAAGATGTGCAAATAGATGAAGAAGAATTTAGACGCATGGTAGCCAAGGCCAGGGCCAAATCTCTGGAGGCAATGCAAAACCCTTCGGCAGTAAGTAACTCCGATGATGCAGGTTGCGAAATGTGCTCAGGATAAAAAGAGAAAAGGCATTGCGAAAGCAATGCCTTTTTTGGTGAAAAAAATTCATCAAAAGAATAGAAAGTAAAATTAAGTAAAATTGTAAAGAAAGAAAAAATGAGTATATCAGAAAGAGAAGTGGATATGTTATTTGAAGAATTAGCTAAAGCTGTATTTAAATGCGACAGAGGTGGTGACCCATGGGGTTATGCAAATGCAGAAGTATATGATTTATTTGTTTCAGACCCCATACAATTGGAGGGGAAAAGAGCTTTATCAAATATATTGATTAAATTAATTTTGGATTGCAAAAATAGTACTAATATAGAAATATATAAGGAATTAGATGACAAGATATGGATGGCAACATCACAAGATGAAATTATTGAAATCATAAATGAAACGGTTCAAGTTTTCAATAAATCTAGTTAAATTATATCGAAGTAATTAAGTGAAATATTATTACTTTTTAAACGGGTTAGAAAAGTGTGGTCCATTTTCTTTTGAAGAACTAAAGTCAAAACGGCTAAAAAAAAACACTTTCGTATGGTGCGAAGGGATGGATGAATGGCAGGTCGCAGAAAAAATTTCAGAGTTGGAAAATATTCTATTGTCCGAAACACCTCCAATACCAAAGTTTATTTTGGATGAAGAAAATTTACGAAAAAATATTTCCGAAAACTCGAGTATAGAAACTTCAAAATACGATTTAACATATGAAGGTGATGGTGAGGCTGGATATGTTGGTATTGTCTTTTTGATGGTAAATACTGTTATTGGATTTAATCGAAGCAATATCGAAGATCATACATATATCGCCCTTGGAATACTTGGACTAATATTAAGATTTGTATTTGCTAATTGGATAAACCTAATAGCAAAAAAACAAAACAGACAAAATTCAAATTGGGCCATTTTTGGTTTTTTATTTCCTGCCTTAGCACTAACAATTATTGGATTTTTAAAAAAATTGAAAATCAACAATGGCGAAAAAGTTACTGAAAACATTAATTTACCTAATAAGACAGAGAACAAAGATAAGATTGAGAAGGAAGAAATTGTTGTAATAAAAAACATCTCAGAATTAGATTTTCTAAACTATGAAAATCTTAGTTTAAATAACTTATCCGAAGAAGAATTAAAGATCATTAGAAAAAAAAGAGTTCAAAATTTCATTACTTTTTTCATTTTGATAACTGTTACTTTTATTTCTTACAGAATTTTATTTAAGAATTTTAATGGCGGTTTAAATGAGAAAATGGATAAAGAATGGGCGGTTTTCTATGAAAAAGATTCAATATACCAAAACTCAGTAAGAATTTTAAATGGTAATAGAAATTACATTAAAAACCAACAAAAAGGTAAAAATGAAGTAAAATCATTGAATCCATACTTGAAAGTAACGGATATAAGTAACGTTGTACTTGCAACAATAAAAGAGTGTATTGAAGATTCAATTCTATTAAATAACAAGAATAAGTTGCTTTTTGAAAGACTTAGAAAAGAAAGTATTTCTATGGGATTTAAAAATAAAATAAGATCAGACAGCTATACTCAAAAAAGATATTCAGAATTTCACCAATCTCAAATTAGAAATGCCAGATTAAAATCTATAACATTCTCAATTTTCTTATTTATAGGATTAATTCTATTAGCAAAATATTCAAGGTTTACATCTTGGTTTTCCAGTTCGTCGTAGTATTCTGTTCTGGCCCGAGTTCATCTTATTATGCCTTTTGGCATTAGGCTCTTTCTAGTCCTACTTTGCAATCAGGATTCTATAAATTAATATAATCATTGTAAATTTATCTTTAATGAACTGGTTCAGTTTAGCGGTTGTAATTTACAATTAAAAATTAACTCTGTTGAGGGCTTCGCCGTTCCATTTCAACACAAAGAGCATCATCATAAATTTATCTTGAAGTCGCAAATTGCGACTTCAAGATTTTGTAATAATTGGTCAAAATTTATTACAAAATTTCCAAATTCCCGCAACTAGTATTTGTTTAGCTTACGTAACCCATTCTGATAATCATAACGCATGAGATTCTTTAAATGTGCTTTTAACAAAGTGTTTTGTTTATTATAGAATTGTTGCTGCTCCGCGGTGTAAAGCAGAGCTAGTATTGTAATGGCTTTCAAATTAAAAAAGTAATTCTAAAGGGGTTTTCTTTTTAATACAGAAAGAACTTTATTAACCATAGCTACTAAAACTAGCGCAAATAGCCCACCTATTATTCCAAAAGTAAGTTCTTTTATAATGGGTGGCAACCCAACTAAAATGTGGTGCAAATATTCAATGTTGTGCGCAAATATACTTCCCGAAACAAGCAACAATGCAATGGTACCTACCACAGAAAATATCTTGATTACAATGGGTAAAGCATTCACTAAAAATATACCCAAAGAGTATAAAATTCCTTTTCTTTTGGATTTCTCAATCATTTTAAATCCGATATCATCCATACGAACTATCAATGCTACAATTCCATAAACACCCACTGTGGCTATTATTGAAACAATTGATAAGGTTAAAATTTGCACGTTTAGTTCTTTGTCTAAAACTGTACTTAATGCAATAATTACTATTTCAATAGAAAGTATAAAGTCGGTAACAATTGCTGATTTTATTTTATTTTTTTCAAATTCAACATCTTGCTCATTTGCCGGG
>JBEIDK010000215.1:0-4070 GCA_040383485.1 Flavobacteriales bacterium | reverse complement strand
TCGGATAAATTGGTTGTGAACTTTAATCTACCAGCCTCAATATTTCTATGAAAAAGTACATCAAGATGAGGTTCGTAAATTGGAACAATGCCAGATTGCATTTTTGTTACCTTTTCTTGATTTATGTCTACACAAATTACGCTGTTTCCTGTTTCTGCTAAACATGTCCCTGTTACTAGTCCTACATAACCGGTGCCTACTACTGCAATATTCATATATTGTAATTAATTATTTATTTATCTATAAATTAAAATTGAAAGGTTTTTTCTATTATTTCTAGTTGTTGTTTGGCGTGCATTTTTGAAGAACCAGTTGCAGGTGATGCACTCTCTGGTCTTGCAATTACGTTTAAATCTTTAATTTTAAATTTACGATTTACGTAAGGCCATGCACCCATATTTTCGGGCTCTTCTTGCACCCAAAAATTGTCTTTTGCATTCTTATACTTATCAAGTATTGATTGTATTTGTTTTGATGGAATTGGGTAATATTGTTCGATTCTTATGATGGCAACATTTTTATCATTAGTTGATTGTTGCTTTTCAAGTAAATCATAATATACTTTTCCTGAACAAAAAACCAATCGTTTTACTGCTTTTGAATCTGCTTTGGCATCATCAATCACTTCAGTAAACTTATTATTTGAAAAATCTTCTATGGTAGAAACACATTTAGGATGACGCAATAAACTCTTTGGTGTAAATGCAATAAGTGGTTTTCTAAATTCATTTACAATTTGTCTTCGTAACGCATGAAAGAAGTTGGCAGGAGTAGTTGGATTAATAACATACATATTATTTTCTGCACACAATACTAAAAAGCGTTCAATTCTGGCACTACTATGCTCTGAGCCTTGGCCTTCATAACCGTGAGGTAAGAATAAGCAAATGCCATTCATTCTTCTCCATTTGTCTTCTGCACTACTTAAATATTGGTCAATTATTATTTGCGCACCATTATTAAAATCGCCAAACTGAGCTTCCCAAATAGTCAGTGCATTTGGACGAGCCATTGCATAACCATATTCAAATCCTAATACGCCATACTCTGATAGGTGTGAATTATAAATTGAAAACTTTGCTTGTGTTGTACTTAAATTATCAAGGGGAATATATTCTTCTTCAGAGTCTTCTAGTTTTACAACTGCATGTCTATGACTAAATGTTCCTCTTTCAACATCTTGGCCACTAACACGAACTGCTTTACCTTCCAATAATAAGGTACTGTATGCGAGTAATTCACCCATTGCCCAATCATAGCTATTATTAACAATCATGGCCAGTCTGTCTTTGAATAACTTGTCAGTTTTATTAAAGAATTTTTTTTCGGCAGGTAGGGTTGAAATTTTAGTTGCTATTTCAAGTAAATTAGTTTTGTCGAACCCTGTATTTGGTGATACTTCAAAATCAGCATCTGTAGTTTGTCGTATACCCTTCCAAGTGCCTTCTAGAAAAGAAGTTAATTTTGTTTTTCTAATTTGTTTTGATTCATCAAGCCTATCTTGCAACATGGCCTTAAAATCTTTGTCAATGTTTTTAGCAGTATCGGCATCAACCGCCTTTTCTGCTAGCAATTTCTGAAAATAAATCTCTCTCGGGTTTGGATGGGCTGCAATTGCCTTGTATAATAATGGCTGCGTGAAACGTGGCTCATCACCTTCATTATGACCATATTTTCTATAGCAAAGTAGGTCAATAAATACATCTCTATGAAAACGTTGACGAAATTCCATTGCCAACTTAATAGTATATACTAGTCCTTCTACATCATCTCCATTAACATGAAATACTGGAGAAAGCACCACTTTTGCTATATCAGTGCAATAGGTAGAGGAGCGTGCATCCAGGTAATTGGTAGTAAATCCTATTTGATTATTAACTACTAAATGAATGGTTCCACCTGTTTTGTAACCATCAAGTTTACTCATCTGAATTAACTCATAAACTAAACCTTGACCCGCAATAGCAGCATCTCCATGAATTGCAATTGAAGCTAATTTATTGTAATCTTCATTATAGGTAGCATCTATTTTTGCTCTTGAAATACCTTGAACTACAGCTGCAACAGTTTCGAGGTGAGAAGGGTTAGGGGTTAAGCTTAAATGAACTTTTTTACCTTCTTTAGTAACAATGTTTGTTGAATAACCCATATGATATTTAACATCGCCATCATATAGCGCTTCATCAAATTCTTTTCCTTCAAATTCGTTGAATATGTCTGAGTATGTTTTGCCCATAATATTTGCAAGAACATTTAATCGTCCTCTGTGGGCCATGCCAATCACAAACTCCTCTATTCCAAGTTCAGCTCCGCGTTCAATAATGGCATCTAAGGCAGGAATCATTGCTTCAGCACCTTCTAATGAAAAACGCTTTTGACCTACAAATTTCGTATGTAAAAAGTTTTCAAAAACTACAGCTTTGCTAATCTTATTTAATAAATGCTTTTTTTCTTCTAAACTAAGATTTGGTTGATTTCGGGTGCTCTCCATTTTTGACTGAAGCCAATCAGATATTTTTCCATTTCTGATATACTTGTATTCAACACCAATGGTGCCGCAATATGTTTGCTTCAGAAATGTAATAATGTCACGAAGTTTTGCTGGACCTAAATTTATTTCTCTACCCGCTTCAAATACGGTTTCCATATCGTTTTCAGTTAAACCTATTAACTGAATATCGTCAAGGCTAGGTTTGTACTCACGTCTTTTTCTAACAGGATTTGTTGTGGTATATAAGTGGCCACTGCTACGGTATAAATTAATTAAATTTAAGACTGTAAATTCCTTTTTTACTTTTTCTGGGACTTCTGTGTTGCCAACAGAATCGGGCAACATTGGAAATTTTTCTTGTGCAAAGTCAAATCCTTCAAAAAACTTTTGCCAACCTAAATCAACAGAGTTTTTTTCAATTTTATATTGTGAGTATAAATCATCAATAACTGCTGAATGACCATTACCTAAATAAGTTAAATTTTCCATGCTTAAAATATAGTGAGGCGAAAGTAGTATTTTTTTTGAATGAGGTAAACCTAAAATCTTGATTAATATTGCAAAAAAAATTGAAATTAATAATTCTCATTCCGAAGTGAAATTATAGGATGAAAATTATAATTTTATTTTATAAACATATAAAAATTAACAAATGAAATTACACGTGGACGGTAAAGAAATCCTTACTATTACTATGATGCTTTTTGCTGTTATTGATGTGATTGGTTCTATTCCAGTATTAGTTGATTTAAGGACAAGAATAGGAGAATTAGATTATAAAAAAGCTACAATTGCATCCTTTTTAATTATGATTATTTTTTTGTTTGTTGGGGAGTCATTTTTAAATATTATTGGTATTGATTTACACTCTTTTGCAATTGCTGGGGCTTTTGTTCTTTTCTTTATTGCCCTTGAAATGATTCTAGGAATTAGACTTTATAAAGACACTGTTCCTGCTACCGCATCAATAGTTCCTATTGCATTTCCCATTATAGCTGGCGCGGGCACTCTTACAACCCTATTAACCTTAAAAGCACAATATCATACCGAAAACATAGTAATTGCCATATTCCTAAACACAATAATAGTTTATTTTGTATTGAAATATACTTATGTAATTGAAAGACTAATTGGTACAGGAGGAATAGAGGTATTGCGCAAGGTTTTTGGTGTAATTATTTTAGCATTAGCAGTGAAGTTATTTCAATTGAATGCAAACTTTTAGGGTTTTATTTTTGTTATAAAATTATGATAAGAATTATTGATGCGCATAAAACTTTTAATTCTAATAATGAAAATAAATCAATTGCTTTAAATGGTATTAATTTAGATATTATAAATGGTCAATTCATTGTATTACTCGGAAGTAATGGCAGCGGAAAATCAAGCTTATTAAATTCTATTTCAGGTAGTTTTTTACTTGATAGCGGTCAAATACTTATTGATGGACAAAACCTTACTAATAAATTAGATTTTGAGAGAAGTCATTTAATCGCTAGGCTATTTCAAAATCCTTTGTACGGTACTGCTTCAGAGCTTAGCATTATTGAAAATTTCAGGTTGGCATCTTTAAGAATTG
>JBEIDK010000214.1:0-4140 GCA_040383485.1 Flavobacteriales bacterium | reverse complement strand
TATTATCTTTTACAATTGTTAGACAAGTTTCCCAAACAGTTTCGCAACTTTTTATCATTTTAATCTTGAAGTTATTTTTGTTATTTACTATTTTAAAGTCTTCTACATTTAATAGAAGTATTTTTATCAGTTTTCAAATATGTTTACAATTAAGTGAATAAAAAAATGCAATTGCTATTGTTATTTTCACATTTTGTGTAACTGCTTTCTAATGAACTGATTTCTGCAACAAATAAATTTTTTTTGAATGAATAAAACAAGGTTTTGAACAAAATATTTTGAAAATAAAGTTGTTTTTTTTTCAATTTGTTATTGTAGTATCAAAATAATTTTTTATAGAGAGTGTTTCCATAATGTTATCATTACATTAAATTTTCGAATAATTAATATAATCAATAGTTATAGAAGTTTTTTAAGTAAAAAACAGATAAAAAAAAGGTTGCAAAATTGACTGTATGATTTGCAATAGTTTCCAATGATATTGTATCAAAATCTGTTATGATAAGTCTAAATTTTTGCTTAGTCCTAAGGCAGTACCTCCAATGCTTTTTTTCTTTGATTTTTTATCAAATTCTATTTCAATTTTTCCTAATTTAATTCCTGCCCATCCAACTTGACAAACATGAACTTCTTTCATTTCTCTATTTCTAATTATTACTGGTTTGTCAAGAAAAGTATGTGTATGTGCTCCAATAATTACATCAATATTTTTTGATTGTTCTGCCAAAACCCTATCCGATATTTTTTTATCGGGGTAGCTGTAGCCAAGGTGTGATAAGCATATAATTAAGTCACATTTCTTTTCATTCTTTAATAAAATGGTCATTTCTGCTGCCTTTTGCATTGGGTCAAGGTACTTTGTGTTCAAGTAATTCTTTTTCTCAACCAATCCTTCCAACTCAATTCCCAAACCAAAAACTCCAATTTTTATTCCTTGCTTTTCAAATATTTTATATGGTTCTACCTTGCTATTCAGGGCTGTATCGCTAAGGTCATAGTTTGCACAAAGCATTGGAAAAGTTGCCAATGGTAGATTTTTCAATAATCCATCAATACCATTATCAAAATCATGATTGCCTATTGCCGATGCATCATATTGCATCTTACTCATTAACTTAAATTCTAACTCTCCGCCATACCTATTAAAGTATGGGGTGCCTTGATAAATATCGCCTGCATCTAACAAGAGTACATTTTTTTCTTCACTTCTTATTTTTTTTATCAGAGCGGCTCTTCTAGCTACTCCTCCTAAGCCTGCAAATTTTGGGTCGTTGTCAGGAAATGGATCAATATGGCTATGTACATCGTTGGTGTGCAAAATTACAATCTTTACCTTTTCATTGGCAGCCAAGGCCTCAAAGCTAAATTGTTTAAGACCAATAAAACCAATAGTTGCATATGCACTATGTTTTAAAAAAGTCCTTCTTGCATTATTATCTTTTAAGTCTTCCATCTTTTTTAGGGTTAAGTTTATTTCCTTTTTTATTTTCATCAACCATGTAATCAATTAATGCATCGCGCATTTTATGTTTGGTAGGCATTATTGAAATGGGGTTATTAAAAAATCTCATTTTATCGCCACCACCAGCTAAGTAATCACTGGTAGCAATGGTATAGGTCTTGGTTTCATCAAAAGCAACTCCGCCAATCATAATATTAGTAATACTGCTGTCGCCAAGTATTGCTGTTGCACCTGAAATTGGCACACCACCACTTCTGGCAATATAGTTAAACATATCTTTGGTTTTTTTGCCTGATAGTTTCACCACTACAATTTCATTTTCAAAAGGCATCAATTCAAATACTTTACCTAATATAATTTCTCCTTCGGGCAATGAAGTTCTTAGGCCTCCGTTATTAAGCATACATATATCTACTTTTTCTTTTAAGTACTCTGATGCTTTATTTAAAACAATATCAGCTACTAAATTTCCTAGTTCTCCTTCGGGCTGACCTTTTGTTGCTGAATTGGTAGATACAATAAGCACACTATTCATCTCACCATCAATTTTGGTTTTGTATGGCTTAATTATATCAACAAATTCAGGGTCTTCTGCCGAAGACTTATTTAATTGTGTACTACTGGTTTCAATTTTATCAACTTTTAATTTTGGTGAACAAGAGTTGACAATTGAAATTAATAAGGCACTAATAAATATTTTAGTAACCTGTTTATAAATGTTTGTCATTAAATCTATTTTAAAAGATAAAAGTAGTTGTAAAAAATTCTACCACAAAAAAAGCTAATTAATCTGACTTGTTACATTACCTTTAAAATAAGTTGTGATATACTTTTCAGAATCTTCTTCCTATAATTTATTTGATTGAAAATCTAATTTTTTTTTCAAAATCTTCATACAACTTAGAAATTGAAACACCAAAAAAAAAATGCATTTTTTTATGATAAAAGCATCAACAAAAAATTGTTAATAAGCATGTAAGGTACTCAAATATAACAACTTAACAACTTGTTTAAAACTATGTGTAAGTGTTAATAGAAATACCTTGCAACACAAAATATTTTCCTAAAATTTGCCTTCGTTCAAAACAAAGTACGTTCATTTCTTAATCACTTGATTTTAGCTTGTTAATGTTTTTATAACACCAATTTAACATTCAAAAAATAAAGAAATCTTTTTGCGCAAGTTTAAAGATGAAGAAATAACTATTCATTTTGAATAACTCAAAAAACATAATTTAAAATTCATAATTCCCGAAAGGTATGTACGTAATAAAAAGAGACGGAAACAAAGAGTCAGTAAAATTTGATAAAATTACTGCACGTATTCAAAAACTATCTTATGGTCTCGACCCAAAATATGTAAACCCAGTTGCTGTTGCAATGAAGGTGATTGATGGCATCTATGAAGGTGTAACTACACAAGAGTTAGATAATCTGGCTGCAGAAGTTGCTGCATCCTTAACTACTACTCACCCAGACTATGCGCTACTTGCAAGTCGTATTGCAATATCTAACTTACATAAAAGCACCGAGAAATCATTCTCGAAAACTGCTTCTATGTTGTATCACTACATCGACCCTAAAACCGACCAAAATGCAAGTTTGTTGGCCGATGACGTATATCAAATCATTGTTGACAATGCACAATTATTAGACTCAACCATTATATACGACCGTGACTTTGGTTACGATTATTTTGGGTTTAAAACACTTGAGCGTTCTTATTTACTGCGTGTTAATGGTAAGGTAGTTGAACGCCCGCAGCATATGTTGATGCGTGTGGCAGTAGGTATTCATAAAGATGATATTAATTCAGTAATTGAATCGTATAACCTAATGAGTGAGCGTTGGTTTACACATGCTACACCTACTTTATTTAATGCGGGTACTCCTAAGCCACAAATGTCATCGTGCTTTTTACTTACTGTAAAAGATGATAGTATTGAAGGTATATACGATACTTTAAAGCAAACTGCTAAAATTTCGCAAAGTGCTGGTGGTATTGGATTATCAATACATAACATCCGCGCTACTGGTTCATATATAAAAGGTACTAATGGTACATCGAATGGTATTATACCAATGTTACGCGTATTTAATGACACTGCACGTTATGTTGACCAAGGCGGTGGCAAGCGTAAAGGAAGCTTCGCCATTTATTTAGAACCTTGGCATGCTGATGTTTTTGAATTTTTAGACTTGCGTAAAAACAATGGTAAGGAAGAAATGCGCGCACGTGATTTATTCACTGCCATGTGGATACCGGATTTGTTTATGCAACGTGTGAAGGACAAAGGCAATTGGAGTTTGTTTTGCCCCAACGAAGCGCCAGGACTTGCTGACTGTCATGGTAAGGCTTTTGAAGAGCTTTATGCTAAATACGAACAAGAAGGACGCGCACGTAAAACAATTCCAGCACAAGAGTTATGGTTCGCGATTATAGATTCGCAAATTGAAACTGGTAATCCGTATCTGTTATATAAAGATGCAGCAAACGGAAAAAGCAACCAACAAAATTTAGGTACCATTAAATCATCTAATTTATGTACTGAAATTATTGAGTATACAAGCCCAGAGGAAGTTGCTGTTTGTAATTTAGCGTCATTGGCATTGCCACGTTTTGTGATTGATGGTAAGTTCGACCACAACAAATTGTTTGATATTACATATGTAGTAAC
>JBEIDK010000213.1:0-4145 GCA_040383485.1 Flavobacteriales bacterium | reverse complement strand
GATTCAAATGCTATGAATGATCATATTTTAAAAGGAATACAGCTAGGTGCTGAAAATGCAATTTGCTTCGGTGCCGACTATTTTTATACTGCTGCGCATCCTGACCAATCAAGACAACCATTTTATTTCAAGGAACATGAAAATGCTTCAAAATATCCTGAAATATTAAGCAGTTTAAATGGAAAATTAACTCAAGAAAATATGGAGAAGATTGCTTATAGAAATGTAATAAATTTTATTCAGGAGCTTTGGAGGTAGTATACAAAAAAGCCTCAGCAATCTGCTAAGGCTTTTTAATTCTTAATTATTAATCTTTAATCCTTAATTCATAATTTATAATTTATAATTATATCTCTCCTAGCAATGTCCTTGTGCCAACATAGCATCGGCAACTTTTACAAAGCCACCTACATTTGCACCTTTTACATAATTAATGAAACCAGATTCTTTACCATATTTTTCGCAAGTGGCATGTATGTTTTTCATAATACCTTGCAACTTTTCGTCAACCTCTTTGCGTGTCCAGCTCAAACGTAATGAGTTTTGACTCATCTCTAAACCTGAAACAGCCACACCTCCAGCATTACTCGCCTTTCCTGGTGCAAACAATGTTTTAGATTTTATAAATTCATGAACCGCATCCATTGTACTTGGCATGTTAGCACCTTCGGCAACACAAATAACTCCATTTTTAATTAATGTTTTTGCATCATCCAAATTCAATTCGTTTTGAGTAGCACATGGCAAGGCTACATCGCATTTAACTCCCCATGGCGTTTTACCTGCAACGTATTTAGCCCCAAACTTGGTAGCATAATCTTTTATTCGCCCACGCTTATTGTTTTTCAAATCCATGATAAACTCCAATTTCTTTTGGTCGATACCTTTCTCATCTAAAATATAACCGTCACTATCGCTCATGGTAAGTACTTTACCACCTAGTTGAATTACTTTTTCAGCAGCATATTGCGCAACGTTTCCGCTACCACTAATAACTACCTTCATGCCTTTCATGCTTTTCTTTTTAGTCTTAAGCATTTCTTCTGTAAAGTAAACACAGCCGTAACCAGTAGCCTCTGGTCGAATTAAACTACCTCCAAAAGATATTCCTTTACCAGTTAACACTCCAGAAAATTCATTGCGTAATCTCTTGTATTGACCAAACATATAGGCAACCTCACGTCCACCAACACCAATGTCTCCTGCTGGCACATCAGTGTCTGCACCAATATGACGTTCTAATTCTGTCATAAAGCTTTGGCAGAATTTCATTACTTCATTGTCCGATTTTCCTTTTGGGTCAAAATCGCTACCACCTTTACCACCGCCCATTGGCAAGGTGGTTAAACTATTTTTAAATACCTGCTCAAAAGCCAAAAATTTCAGAATGCCTAAATAAACTGTTGGATGAAAACGTAAACCACCTTTGTATGGCCCAATAGCACTATTCATTTGAATTCTAAAGCCACGATTTATTTGATACTCACCTTTGTCATCTAACCAAGGCACTCGAAACATAATTACACGTTCAGGCTCAGCAATACGTTCTAAAATTTTAGCCGTTTTGTACTTAGGATTTTCTTCAATAAATGGAATTACAGTTTCTGCTACTTCTAACACAGCCTGATGAAATTCTTTTTCACCTGGATTTTTCGCAATCACTTTGTCCATAAAGGATTTTACCTGCTTACTAAAATCAGGTCCCGATTTTTTTGAATCTTTTGACATAAAATTTTGTTTTTAAAAATTGTGATGTAAAAGTAATTTACAATTGAACAATGCAAAATTTTATTTTAACAAATAATATTTCGGTTACTATTTCATTTCTGAAGTGAAATGAAATTCTATATCAGGATTCTTTTCTTGTGCCATTTGTAAGGTCCAAGAACTCTCAGCTAAAAACACCGGATTATCATCCTTATCATGTGCAATACGTTGATATTTCTCGATACAAAAATCTTTTAGTTTTTTTGAATCTTTACTTGTGAGCCAGCAAGCCTTATACAGGGGTACATGCTCAAAATTACAACTAGCACCATACTCTCCTTGTAACCTATATTGAATAACCTCGAATTGCAGTGCACCAACCGTTCCGAGGATTTTCTGTCCGTTATATTGTATGGTAAACAATTGCGCAACTCCTTCATCTGTGAGTTGTTCGAGGCCTTTTGCAAGTTGCTTACTTTTTAATGGATCGGCATTTAATACATATTTAAATATTTCTGGAGAAAAACTAGGAATTCCTTTGAACATCATTTTCTCACCTTCAGTTAATGTATCACCAATTTTAAAATTGCCAGTATCATATAAACCTACAATATCGCCAGGATAAGCTTCTTCAATGATACTTTTTTCTTGTGCCATGAAAGCTGTAGGATTTGTAAATTTCATTTGCTTTGCCAAACGCACATGTTGGTAATTTTTACCTCTTTCAAACTTTCCACTGCATACCCTCACAAACGCAATTCTATCTCTGTGTCTTGGGTCAATATTCGCATGTATTTTAAACACAAAACCAGAAAATTTATCTTCTATTGGCTCAATCATTCTCGCATCTGTTTCACGCGAAAGCGGAAAAGGAGCAATTTGTATGAAGGTATCAAGCATTTCTCTGATACCAAAATTATTTACCGCACTTCCAAAAAATACAGGAGAAATTTTTGCATCTAAATAATCTTGTGGATTAAAAACAGGATATACTCCTTCAATTAATTCAATGTCTTCTCTTAGCTTATCAGCATATCTTTTATCAACCAATTCATCCAACAATGGATTATTAATGTCATTAATTTCTGTTATTTCATTAGCGATTGACTTTTTAGATGCTTCGAATAAGAGTAAGTTTTTTTCGTAGACTGAATAAACACCTTTAAAAGTTTTACCCATACTTATTGGCCAGCTCAAAGGACAAACTTTAATGGAAAGCTTATTCTCTATTTCATCTAATAATTCAAATGGGTCGCGGCCTTCACGGTCAAGTTTATTAATGAAAACAATTACAGGGGTGTTTCTCATTCTACATACCTCAAGTAGTTTTTCAGTTTGAGATTCAACACCTTTTACACAATCAATAACCATAATTACACTATCAACTGCAGTGAGGGTGCGGTATGTATCTTCGCTAAAATCTTGGTGACCAGGGGTATCTAATAAGTTTATTTTTGTGCCCTTATACTCAAAACCCATTACAGAAGTGGCAACAGAGATTCCCCTTTGTCGCTCAATTTCCATAAAATCGGATGTGGCTGCCTTAGCATTCTTGTTTGACTTTACTGCACCTGCCGTCTGAATTGCACCACCAAAAAGTAATAACTTCTCTGTTAATGTAGTTTTACCAGCATCGGGATGGCTAATAATGCCAAAGGTTTTTCTACGTCTTATTTCATCAATTAATGCCATTGTTCTCTTTTTTTCGGGGACGCGAATGTAATTGTTTTTGAATACTTGGTAAAGTATTAATATCATACCAGTATTTAAACTTTTATATTTCATTTGTTGTTCAAAACAAAAAGTATTATGTCTAATTCAATAATTAATAATCTTCGCTATGATTATAGTAGCAAAACCTTTGATGAAAAAGAGGCCTTACATAACCCACTTACACAATTTGACGTTTGGATGAACGAGGCATTGCAAGCAGAAGTGATGGAGCCCAACGCATTTGTTTTATCAACTGTTGATTCCAGCAATAAACCTTCTTCTCGCATTGTTTTATTAAGAGGATATGATAAGAATGGATTTGTTTTTTTTACAAATTATGAATCACGAAAAGGCAATGACATTGATTTTAACAACAATGTTTGCTTTAACTTTTTCCATCAAAGTCTCGAACGTCAAATAAGAATTGAAGGCACCGTTGAAAAGATTTCAGAAGCTGCATCAGATGAATATTTTAATAGCAGACCTTTTGGCAATAGGCTTGGTGCATGGGCAAGTAATCAAAGCGAAAAAATACCATCACGCGAAGCGTTAGAAGAAAAACAAATTGAACTTGAAAAGAAATTTGCAGATGGCAATATTCCAAGACCAGAACATTGGGGAGGTTATATTTGTAAACCTAATTATTATGAATTTTGGCAAGGCAGAAGCAGCAGATTGCATGATAGAATTGCTTACGAACTAAATAATAATATTTGGAAGATATC
>JBEIDK010000212.1:0-4157 GCA_040383485.1 Flavobacteriales bacterium | reverse complement strand
TCAACAACCAATACTTGTTTTGTAGTTGAGTTCCATTTGCTTAAATCACTTACTTGCCATTGCTTGCTTACTGCCATGTAATTATTAATTTCAGAAAAAGTATTGTACTGAAAACCTGCACTTACAAGAATATGTTTCCGTTTCAAATTAATATTTACACCATGAAAGGCTGTCATAGCTGCATTTTCTTCATTGCTTCGGCGGGCAGCGTACTCCTGAAATTGATTTATAGGTTGCATTGTTTTATGTATGGCTTGTAAACCCGAATATACTGAAATGGAGTAACTTATTTTCTTCGACATCTTAGCATACTCATCGCTAGAAATATTATTTTGCTTCACATCAATGCATCTAAAAATTTCTTTTTCAGAGTCAAGATTTTGGTTTATATATGAAAGTTGAAGAAGTTTAAAATCAATGATAGATTTCCTAAAAAAATTCTGATTTAAATCTTCTTTTTCTAGACGCAAACTTGTCTCAAGTTGATTATTAGTATCAACATTCTTGTTTACTTTTTTACTATCTACATCAGTATCTATTAAATTTGCTATTACTTCAACATTTGTTTTCGGAGTGCTCTGCTTTATTAAAACATTTCTTGTAATTGATTTATTAACTATTTGGTTAAGCTTTTTATTTTCAAATTTTACTTTTCTATTTGATAATGTTTTAATAATATTCGTAGTTCTTTTTTCATTAAAATTGTTTTTATTTTCATTAGATACCAAATTATTTTTTGATGTTTTTTCCTCTGAAAGGTTTGTGTTTTTAATGGTCACTTTTTCCGTTTCAGCCATATTTAGTATTGATGCATCTTCCTTGATTTTTATAGCGGCATTATTACCTTGTAAACTCAACTTCTGCTCATTTTTGTAACCATATTTGGCTGCGAAAAAACTAACGCAGCTAAAGGTTAGGGCAACAAAAGTCCACCTCCAAAAAATTAATATTCTTTTCTTGGCAGCATAATGTTTATCCAACAACTCCTTGGCTTCTGGCCAAAAGTCGTCTGGATTAGGAATATCCTTCCCTTTTTTATTTTTTAATTCGTCTTTCATTGTTACTCATTTTTATCATACGTTCAATTCAATTATAAGTGACAATATCATCACTGAAATGTTTGTGTTTGTTAGTAATTCTCTAAGTTTTATTTTAGCTTTATGATAGTGTGCTTTGCTTGTATTTTCTGAAATATGCATCATATCGGCTATCTCTTTGTGTTTGTATCCGTCAACAGCATATAGTTTAAAAATTGTTCTCCCAACTTTAGGTAGCATTTCAATGGCGCTCATTACTTCATCCATGTCAACATCAAAACTACTCTCGTTGGTTTCAGGTGAGTCATAGTAACTCAAATCATCGGCATGAAAAATAGCTTCTCGGTATTTTTTATTTTTTCTGAATTCATCAATTACATAGTTTATTGCCACACGACGCACCCAGTATTCAAATGCTGAAACCTCTTTTTCCTTATCTAAATAACTCTGGAGGTTGGTAATTACTTTCAGGAAAACCATATTCACACTACTTTTAATATCTTCATCGTTGTTGTGGTAACGGCTGCAAACATTATACATACAAGCAAAGAGGATTTTATATAACTGATAATGTGCGGCGCGGTTATCGGAAGTACATGTCTTTAAAAGTTCAATAGAAATACCTTTTAATCCAGGCTTTATGCCTGAATTATTTGTATTATCTATTTGGACTTTTTGTGCTGACATACTCTTTTTTTGCAGGCGCCTGAGGCGTTCGCCTACTCTTTAATAAATTTTAATGTTTCGTTTCCACACTTCACAAAATAAATTCCTGCTTTTAAAGTTAAAAAAGCCCCACCAACCTCCCCAAAGGGGAGGCTTGCATAACTTGTTAGACAAACATTTCCTAATATATCGTAAATAGTAATAGTTGAACCTTTTGGCACATTCGTATAAAACAATTTGTCCTTAGCAGGATTTGGGTATAACCACAAGCGAGACGCTTGCGGCAGCGCAGGAAGGCTCGTTGTTGTAAAATTATTAACTGTCGTATTTGTAACAACTGCTGGATTGTAATCGAAATAAATATGTGCAGTGTTTTTTATTTGTGTACCCAAAGGCATGTTTGCTTTTGGTTTAATGCGGTATTGCACAAAGCCTTGACTACCAATTGGATTACTGGCGCTATCAGGCAATAGTATATTTGGGAACTTAAAATTTAGAATATTGTTTTGTAATGATGTTTCGTTATAATGGCTGTAGTTAATTACCTCAAATGTTTGTTTATCCAAATTAGCATCTAATGTATCTAAAACATTGATGTTGATGGCTGCCGCTGTTCCTAAGTTTTGAAAATGCACGGTATATGTAAACCAATCTGAGTAACCTGGTAACACATCAATAGGATAGACTTCCTTATAGTTTGGGTCGTAAGAGTTTACAACATTGTAGCATAAATAAGAATTGTTGTTGATGGTATCATTCTCAACCGAAGTGGTTGTAATATTTACATTTACACAAACGGTATTACCGCTTTGGGCTGTTGTGTTTGTAGTGAGCAATATCTTAAAAGCTGTTTGGTTATTGATTGCGCCAAAATCGGCAATGGTATAAGTATAAACATTACCATTAATACTTGGTGTTATCGCACCGCTTGGTACACCAGCAAAAGTAACTGGGCCATTAATAGTAATTACTACTTGTCCGCTTGTGCCTGCACTACAATTTAAACCATACCACTGGCTTGCATCTCCAACAATTACTTGCAAAGCATGTGTTTGACCTGGGAATACCAAGCCAGTATGAGTGATTGACTGGATGCCTAAATCTAATCCATTTTTGCATGCAATATCAAAGTTTACATTTTGTGCCAAAGCATTTGCTGTTGATGTTACCACTGTACTATCAATACCGGGATTTGGGCAATTGGCTTTGTATGGTTTATTTAAAGTATCTACAACAATCATATATACCCCAGTATCGGCAACGTAATTAAATACATTGCTACCATATAAAGTATATGTTATTCCACTTTGATTAGTGTTAGGATTATAGAAATTGAGTTTTATATTGTTTACTCCTTCATCCGTGCTATCATATACACAATTTGAATTTACATCTTTATATACTCTGCCTGTTACACCCGAACTACCTTCGCAATTATTAGGATTGTTTATTGGGTCATTAGGTACACACAAAGGTAGTAAAGGAGTTCCCAAAATTCCCATTGTTTGTATATAGTTTGGATAACAGGTAGCAAGATTGTCGCTTATATCAAACAACCCAACAAAACTTATACTTTCGGGTAGAGTTGGGAAGCACGAAATAAGATTATGACGGCATGAGAATGCGAAAATATTATGCAATGATGGCAGCGATGTCAGCTGATTGGAATCACAAATTAAAATTGAAATCCCATTAGGTAACATCGGAATACTTGTAAGAAAATTATTTCTACAATCAAAACTTATAAGAGAATCGGGCAATGAAAAAATTGAACTGATGCTATTATGATCGCAAGACAAATTTTTGATATTATTGGGTAATGGAGGCAAACCTGTTAATTGATTGTTATTGCAAATCAGTGAAACTAAAATGGGTGGCAAGTTAGGTAGATAAATTAATTGATTATTTGCGCATGAAATTGTGTCCAATAAACTAGGAAGGGTTGGCAATTGTGTTAATTGATTATAATCACAATTTAAGTTTGAAAGATTATCAAAATACTGTATCCCAGTTAAATCACTTATTTGCAAGCTACTTACGTTTACAATCATTGCATTCACCACCCCCGCACACGTTGTATCCATTTGGTTACCATTCATGCAAGTCGGGTAATTTGCCGTTAGCCAAGTTACAAAGTTTGCATCTGGTATGGTTACATACTGTGCATTCACTTTCCCAAAACTCAAGCCTATAAAGGCGAGTAGTAAAATTGTTTTTGTAATTTTCTTCATGTTGTTAATATTTATAAGCCCCACCTTCCATTCTGCTTCAATTTCGCAGAACCCACAAAGGGGAGGCTTACGAAACTTGTTAGTTTTAATCCTTAATAAATTTCATTGTTTCATTTCCACATCGTACAAAATAAATTCCCTTCATTAAATGTTGAATGTTCAACTCCGTTCTTTGATTTGTAATTATTTCACTCATCACTTCATTACCCAAAACGTCTGTAAC
>JBEIDK010000211.1:0-4170 GCA_040383485.1 Flavobacteriales bacterium | reverse complement strand
TTAATAATAAATTCATAAGTATAAATTGGGCAATTAAACCTCAAAGCTATGGCAATGGCATCGCTAGTTCTAGAGTCTAGCTCTATTTCACGTTCTCCATTATTGCAAAGTATTTTAGCATAAAAAACACCTTCTACTAAATTGTAAATGATTACCTCTGTAAAGTTAATACCAAATTCTAAAGATATGGGCTTAAATAAATCATGTGTAAGTGGTCGGTTAGGTTTTATTTTTTCCTTCTCAATAGCAATTGCTTGAGCTTCTAAAACTCCAATAATAATGGGTATTCTTCTTCGCCCTCTATTTTCTTCAAGAATAAGAGCATATGCTCCCGATTGCGTATTGCTAGGCTGAATATTGAAAACTTCTAACTTTATCTTTTTCATGCCAAAGGGCTAACGTTACTTCTAATTATTTGGCTGAAAGATAATAAATTTCTTTCTTTTATAAACAAATCAAAAATTGAAGTTAATTTATTCTTGTAGTTTTTTTTAACCTTCACATAAAATCAAATTATTGAAAAACATAGGTATTGTATGCAATGCTCCTAATTGGCACAGAAACCGTCTTTAATTGAATACCTTTTTGCGGATGAGACATATGAACAAAGTATGTCTCTTTTTCAAGTTCATAGAAATGAACCGTACCTGATGTATCGGTAGTTTTTTGTTGTATAATATACGTATTGCTTGTTCTTGCAACTTCATTATCGTATAACTTTACAAGTGCAGCGGCTAATGATACTTCTTTATTATTTACTACTTGCTTTAAATAAATTACTAACTCACCTGTAGGCTTAGCAGGTTTTGTGGCATTTTCAGTTTTTCTTTTTTTACATGATACTTGCACCAAAACAATAACTAAAAAAAAATAAAATTTCGAAAAATTAAAGGTCATGAAAATCAATTAAGGTGTTTTTAAAAATAATATCATTGCCTTCCAATACTCATTTGTTTTTTCGTCGCCAACCCAAAGTACTTTTGAGCCATGTTCTCCATCGGTTGTAGGTATAAATTGTTTTACAATTTTCTTATTTGAAGAAAATAAAAGCTTTGTTACCTCTGAGGATTCAGATTTAGAAGAAGTTATAAAAGCAGGAATTTTTATTTTAGGAATATAATCGGAGATAATAATTTTTTTATCAAAATATTCTCCGGGACTAAAAGAAATAACTCTTGCTACATGTTCATTTGTAACTGCAAGTTTTAAAATTAGTGCGGCAGAATAAGAGCTGCCAATTACAATAATTTTTTTTTGAAATCGATTAAAACAATATTCTATAGCAGCTTCAATATCTTGTTCTGCATCGGTGTAGTTTGTTGGTAATTTTTTTTGTTTTGCCAAAGCTGTTGTTTCATTACTTACTCCATTAATTGCATTGCCACTGCGCTGGTCAATGGCTAAACAAGTGTACCCCATTTTTTGAAAAGTCTTAGCTGTTCCCAAATATTCACCCCTGCTATATCCAGCTTGGTGACACAATAAAATTACAGGTCTTGTTTTTAATCCTTTGTAATAATTCGCGGTAACGGTTAAACCATCTAATGATGGAAAGGTAATTTTTTCTTGAGCATTTATGTCAAGACTAAAAATTAAAATTAGGAGGTGTAAATATTTGTTCATAATTGTAAAGGTATGAAGAAATGTTTTTGCAATTAAAAAAACTATTTCAATACATTAGCCAAAACAAAAAAATAATTATGTCATTATTCAGAATAAAATCACTCAATAAATTAATGGCAGAATCAACAGATTCTGCAAACGGTTTAAAGAGAACCTTAACTGCGAATAATTTAATTGCATTAGGTATTGGAGCAATTATTGGCACAGGTGTGTTTGTTTTAACAGGTACAGCAGCGGCTAACCATGCAGGGCCAGCATTAGTTTTATCATTTATATTATCCGGACTAGGTTGTGCATTTGCAGGTCTTTGTTACGCAGAATTTGCCAGTATGATACCTATTGCTGGTAGTGCATACACGTATTCTTATGCAACCTTAGGCGAATTTATTGCTTGGATAATTGGTTGGGATTTAATATTAGAATATTTGTTTGGGGCTGCTACAGTTGCAGTTGGTTGGAGTGGCTATGTAGTTAGCTTTTTAGAAAGTTTTAATATTCATATTCCTCCTGCATTATGTTCTGCTCCGCTTACTCATGACTTAACAGGTTGGCATTCAACAGGTGCTATTCTTAATTTTCCTGCCATGATTATTATTGCTGTAATGACATGGTTATTGGTGGTTGGTATTAAAGAGTCTTCGCGCTTTAATAGCTTTATTGTTGTAGTTAAAATTATTATCATATTATTATTTATCTTTTTTGGAATGAGTTATATTGATACAGCAAATTGGCATCCATTTATACCGGCAGAAGAGATACGTGACGGTAAATCTTTTTATGGCATAAGCGGTATTTTTGCTGGTGCTGGAGTTATCTTCTTTGCTTATATAGGATTCGATGCAGTTTCTACTGCGGCGCAAGAGGCCATTAATCCGCAAAAAGATATGCCAAAAGGAATATTAATTAGTTTGTTGGTTTGTACCATATTATACATTGCCGTTTCATTGGTCCTTACAGGAATTGTAAACTATAGAGAGTTAGACGTTGCTGCACCAATAGCATTAGCAATTGACAAAAGTGGAAATGGACTAGCTTGGTTAGGAATACCAGTAAAAATTGGAGCTATTGCAGGACTAAGCTCCGTTGTTTTAGTAATGATGATGGGTCAGCCTCGTATTTTTTATTCAATGGCAAAAGATGGTTTACTTCCTCCTGTTTTTGGTAAAGTTCATCCCAAATATAAAACACCTTATGTAACAACTATTCTAACAGGCTTGTTAGCTGGCATAGTTGCAGGTATATTCCCAATTGGAATTTTAGGTGAATTAGTATCTATAGGTACATTGTTAGCCTTTGTAATTGTTTGTGCTGGTATAGTCGTTTTACGTTACAAACGACCTGAGATTTTACGCCCATTTAAAACACCAATGGTACCTCTTATTCCAATATTAGGCGCTGGTATTTGTTTGTTGCAAATGGCAGCACTACCAGCTGATACATGGTATAGACTTATTATTTGGATGGTTATTGGTATTGTAATTTATTTCGCATATGGTAAAAAGAATAGTAAATTAAATCAAGGGGATTAGTTGTTTACTTGCACAGCTGGCACTTAAGTAAGGCAATCTATTAATAATTATACTAAGATTCATTATTTTTTTAAATAATAATAGGAGCACTAAAACACTATTATTAGTCTAAATTTAATAAGAATAGATATTATTGTATACTATATTTAAATCAATGAAAATTAAAAGTCTAATTCTATTTATAATCACACTTAGTAATTCAATAATTAATGCACAAAATGTAAATAATATTTTGCGTGATGCCTATTATTATAATGGTCAAACATGCGCAAATGTTTGGGGATATACCGATGTTCAAGGCAATGAATATGCTCTGGTTGGAGCGGCTCAAGGTATGAGTATTGTAAACGTTACTAACCCCGATAGTATTTGGCAAGTAGTGCAGTTACCTGGTCCTAATAATTTATGGAAAGAAATAAGAACCTATGGGCACTATGCATATTGCACAAGTGAAGGTGGAAATGGATTACAAATAATTGACTTGAGTAATTTACCTAGCCCCAATATTGCTTGGCAATATTGGGCGCCAACAATTAATGGTAATACTCTAAATAAAATTCATGCATTGCACATTGATACTGCAACTGCTTATATTTATTTGTATGGATGTAATGGCGGATTTACTGGTACTATGATTGCAAAGTTAACCAACCCATACAACCCCACTTATAGAGGCCGGTATGGTGACGCTAATACTTATGTACATGATGGAATTGTAAGAAATAATATACTATATGCTTCAAAAATTTATGATGGAGCAGTTAACTTTATTGATGTGAGTGTAGACTCTGTTCCAACAAGTATTGCTGTGCAAACCACACCTGGAAGCTTTACCCATAATACATGGCTGAGTGATGATGATAAATATTTATTTACTACTGATGAAATTAGCAATTCATTTTTAGCTTGCTATAATGTTGAGGATTTAGATAACATAACATTTGTTGACAAGATACAATCTAATCCGGGCTCTGGTTCTATTGTGCATAATACCTATTACAAAAATGGATTCTGCTAT
>JBEIDK010000210.1:0-4172 GCA_040383485.1 Flavobacteriales bacterium | reverse complement strand
GTTGAGAAACGGTGCTTTGAGATAATGGGAGTTCATCCACTATATCACCACAAACACATGCTTGCTTCTTTAATAGTAAATGAAGGATTGCAACTCGTGCAGGATGCGAAATCGCCTTGGCAAATTTTGCAATTGATAGCTCTTGTAGCGTATAATCTGTGTTTTTTGTTGTTCCCATAATCATCGTAAAATTACGATTAATATTTAAACTACCAAAATTTTATTTGACTATTTTATTCACTAATTGTTCTAAAAAGTACTTTATCTGCATAAAAAGTACCAAACGGTACAAGTGAAGCTATAAAAGCCATGAACATTTTGAATATGTTCCAGCGATGTATAAATGAAACTTGAAGCAATAAAACGATATAAAGTACAAAAAGAATTCCATGCGCCAAACCAACAACATAATTGGGTTGTGGCATAGCAAATTTATATTTTAAAATCATCGTAAATCCTAAAAGTAAATACGAACAACCTTCAATAAAAGCTACTATTCTTAGTCTTCCTAATGCCGTTTTCAGTAAATTTTTTATCATTTTATTATATATAAATTGCTACTTGAATAAACTAAATTAAATATTTAGTAAAATGCCGATATACAAAAGTACGAATAACAATGGAGACGAAAAATCCACTTTTTAGTCTACTTTAGACTGACAATTTACAGCATCATAACTAGTAAACTTATGAGAAATCTAAAAGCCGGAATTTCTATCAAAAGCACTGCCACTTTGAAAGGCAGCTTTTTCGAGGAAACTACCATTTTGATTGTTGAACACAATGAAGCAGGAAGTACAGGTTTTGTAACCAATAAACCCTATGGAAAGTCCTTGCATGATCTAATTGAATTCAATCATAGTAAACCATTCCCACTAATGGATGGCGGCCCAGTTGATAGAGCACATCTCTTTGTATTACACAAACGAACCGATCTCATTGAAGGCGGCAAACAATTGCCTAATGGTCTTTATTTAGGTGGCAATATGGAACAAGTGATAGAAGCCATTAATACAAGCAGTTGCAATGATCAAGAAATTCAACTTTTTATTGGCTATTGCGGATGGGATGTCGGAGAATTAGAGGCGGAAGTGGAAGAAGGAAGTTGGAGCTTCTAGTAGCATTAAAATCTTTCAGCAACAAATAAACCCCCGAAAGTTGCAGTCATACAAACTACAACACTCAATAAAATATATAAAAGCATAGTGCTATTTTGACCCTGTTGAAAGAGTGCAACTGTTTCGCTACTGAAGGCCGAAAAAGTGCTAAAGCCACCGCAGAAGCCCACTGCCCAAAATATACGTGCAGCTGGTGAAAGTAATTGTTTTTGATCTGCCAAACCTATAACAAAACCCAATACAAAACAAGCAATCACATTGATTGTAAATGTGCCAAAAGGGAAATTAGAATGATGGAATGCGTTGACCCATTTGCCAAGTAAAAACCTTACTAAGCTACCTAAGCCACCACCAATAAAAACATAGATAAGTTCCTTCATGGCAACAAAGTTAGTTTAATAATTATATCTTATACTTTTGGGATGAAAGAACTCCCATGAATGAAGAAACTCTTGATAACTACTCACACTGTTTAATGCGTTACCTTTTAATTTTCCATCAATACATATTCCGTCATAGTTCCATTGTGAACCTGTATTAACATCCCATATAGAATCCTGCTTTTTTAGAAATGTTAAAGTCATATTATTTATGATTCTACTATAAGTATGGAATGATGCCGTATCATTCTCCAAAAAAAGTACAATTGGTTTATTAGGTAATGAATCTTGTATAAATCTTTGCTTTACTAATTGATTCCAATCGTATGTTCTAGCATTAACGCCATCCTGAATCCCAATTACCCATGATTTACTTTTCCAAGATGCAGTATCTCTTTTTGTCAATGCTCCCTTAGACTTTCCTTTATCGTAGGTGTCCATCTTTTCAAATTGCTCTTTAAATTGTGCATCTGGTTGTAAAACTTGAGTATTGGGTTGCTTTCTAACCCATGCAGATAATACAAGTTGCTCTGATTGTATTTCTTCTAATTGATAACCCTTTAAAGGACCTGCAATACATTCTCCATTAGACTGTCTCCACCAACTCTTGGTAGTAGCATCTTCAAACATCGCATTAAAATGATCCATTCCAACTAATCTAAATGTCTCTTGCTTTCCATTCACAATTGGACTAAAAATTCTACCCGTTCTACAAACAGTGCAATAAGTAACCATTATTAGTTTTCCATTAATTGTATCAACTACTTGATGATGATAGCCTATTAATTGAATTGGATAAGCCCTAGCAATATTATCTATTACCACCCCAATCACTAATTTATTATTTGGTATCTTATTCTTTGACAAAGAAGTTGATATCACTTTGGTTGGCTGATAGAACATTTTATCAGCTTCCATTTGAAATGTAAAAACATAAAAAACAATTAAATACACAAGAGTTAAAACTCCAATAATAATTTTTTCATTTTTTATTCCATATCTAATAATTAGAATCATTGGGATAAAAACAATTAAATACCCTATTAAACGTATCATCCATTTATTTGATCCTAAAAAATAGGCTAGCTCGATAGAATCAAATTGTTGACTACCTGGCAAAGGCATAATTAAATACACACGCAGGCATTCAAAAATTATTAAGAGCATCAGGACAAGGATTGCTATCGCTTTTTTCATAGTATAAAATTAATGAAATAATTCAAGTCTCGGAAAATTCACAATCTATCATAAAATAAGAGATAAAAAGCCCTGAAATCTTAAATAAACCCGGGTTTTAAGCACTTTTGGCAGTAGCTTTTTTTCTCTGTCTACTAAAATGTAGTTGATCATTAATTACAAATCTTAGGTCTAAAATTTTATGTAGGTTTCCATAATCACTAATTATTTTCTTGTACATATTTTTAATCCCTTTTGTGTCAAGCTTGTCACTTTGCAAAGCTTCAAATACAAATAAATCACAAGCTGCTGATTGTATCCAGTCAATATCTCTTTTATATCCAATGGTAGCAATAGCACCTGTTTTTTTAAGGAAGGAATTGATTTTACGCTTGTCAATATTTAAAGTCGAGCATGATCCAAAGTAAATAATTTTACCTCTGCATTTATCTCCTAAAAAGTCAGCTAATTCTGTAAGAGCATATTTGTCTTTTTGTGTTAAAAATATATAGCCTGGATCTCCATGGAATGCTAAATATAGAATTGGGTACTTTTCATTGATTGTTTTATGCTTCCACTTGTCAAGAAAAAATTCAAGTTCAGATTTGGTAGCGCAGTCATGATAGATATAATCGCAATAACCTCTCTTTTCAAGTAAATCCAAAATTGGAAGTACAGTTAATTCGTCTTGTATATTTTCATGATCCCAAAGCCCTTCAATACAATAAATGCCTTTTTTCTTAATTTTTGTTGTCATTGTATATTTATTTAGTGTCTTTGGAAGTTATTACCAACTCATTTATTCACGAAACAAAATTATTTGAATAAGAACATAAAAAAAATAAAACAAACTAATCTTATTCATAAATGATTTTATGAATAATTTTCCACAAAACCGAAATAGACCATATTTTTTAAATTTTGAAGGGCTGTTTTAGGCATGTAGTCGATTATACCATGAAAAGTAATTAAAAGCATTGTTGTACCTTTAATCAACCCCTAAGAATTTAATTAAAATTTTATGAGAAATCAAAGATACATTTTATCCAGTGTGCTTATTTTATTAATAGGAGTTATCTACTTTACTCTAGAAGCGCAACAGAAAAATGTAACATATCGAAATAAATTTACTGGTGAATGGAAATCTAAAGAACCAATAAGTATAGGCGGAAATATTCTTTGCTCATATGTGGAAGGTGACCGTATGAATTCAAAAACAATGAAAATAGTGCAGGAGCCTAATTTTCTAATTATAGAAAATCCAAGCTCGAATCCAGAGGCAAAATATCCTTCAACCAAGGAGAAGCTGATCATCGACGGTAAAGAAAGCCAAATAAATCATGGCCAAGGAAACGAAAAAAAGTTTAGTGTAAAGTTATCAGCTGATGGACAAACTATGACAATTAAATCACTTGTATATTTTATGACTGCTACTCCTTATCATGTAAATGTTATGAAAAAAGCATTTACAAACTTAACAGAGGTTTGGAATTTAAGT
>JBEIDK010000209.1:0-4197 GCA_040383485.1 Flavobacteriales bacterium | reverse complement strand
TAACAGTAATCTTCATAGCAGTATATTTTTATTTCAGGAGCAAAGTAAACAAGCAAATAAAAAGATTATTGCTTCAGAACACTATGATTGTTCTAATAGAATTTCTACTGGGTAATATATTAGCTTTTGCTATGCCTGCTTTTGCTCAACCATTTCATTTGTTATTTGCAACTATCTTATCAGGTAGTTTGTTTTATACACTCGTGGTAATAAATAAAGTGAGATAATTTGTTTAATTCCCAAACAATCCTTCTTTTTCCTTAATTATTTTTTCGAACAATACATGAATTAAACCATCGCTTAGCCCCGATTGAGGTACATTTATTTTTTCGATACCTGCAGTTTTCATTACAGTTAAGAAAACTTTTGCAGCAGGTAAAATAACATCAGCACGGTCCTCATTTAATCCTAATTTTGTTATTCTCTCCTCGTATGAAAACTCTGCAATATAATCTGCAATTTCTTTTATTTTCCTTACCGACATAGGTCTAATTTCTTTGCCGTATGCCATTTTGTAAATCTTATTAATGTTGCCACCAGAGCCAATGGCTTGTATAGGAATATTGATACTGGCATTTTTTTCAATCCACACCTTCATTTCGTCCCAAGTTTCTTTACTTACCATGTCATGCAATAACCTGATGGTGCCAATATTAAAGGAACGTGAGGCAATAACTTCATTTTTAGCAAATAGCGTTAATTCAGTACTTCCGCCACCTACATCAATATATAAATAAGCAAAATCATTACTTAGTTCTTCTGCCACATGGTTGGCATAGATTATTTTTGCTTCGGTATGCCCATCAATAATTACAATATTGATATCTGCTTCTTTTTTAATTCTTGCTATTACATCATTTCCGTTTTCTGCCTCACGCATTGCCGATGTAGCACATGCCATATATCCTTCGCACTCAAATACATCAATTAAATTTTTAAAAGCTTTCATGGCTTTTACAAGACGTTCAGCTTTTTGTACACTTATTTTTTTATTTGTAAACGAATCCTCACCTAATCGAATTGGAACTCTTACCAATTCAATTTTTTTGAATATTGGATTAGGAGCTTTTTCAATTACTTGGCAAAGCAACAGTCGAACTGCATTGGAGCCAATATCAATTGCCGCAAGTTTCATAAATAATAGCTATCGTATAAAATGATTTGAAAAAATATTTATTGGTTTCGAAATTATTAAATTAATTGATTCTTAATTTAATTCTTTCTTAATACTTTCCAATACTTCTTCAACAGTAAAAGGTAAGCCTTTTATTTTATTAAGCCCTTTGGCATCAACAAGGTACTTATCACGGATGATTTTAATAAGTTGTCCGTTGTTTAACTCAGGAATTAAAACTTTTTCGAAATTAGCAATTACTTCGCCTAAGTTTTTAGGTAACGGATTCATATATCGAACATGGGCATGAGAAACATCCAAACCTTGTTCGCGTGCCGATTTAACTGCCGATTTTATTGTGCCATATGTACCACCCCAAGCCAAAATAAGTAATTTACCTTTTTCATTGCCACTGTCAATTGCTTGCAAAGGAATGTGGTTTGCAATTCCGTCAATTTTTGCAGCTCTAGTTTTTACCATTTTTTCATGGTTTTCAGGGTCATAAGAAATATTGCCTGTAATGTCTTCTTTTTCAAGTCCACCAACCCTATGTTCATTCCCTTTTATGCCCGGCACCGCCCATTTTCGTGCTAGTTTTTCATCTCTTAAATATGGCATAAAGTGCTCTCCAGCCACTTTCTCTGTGGCAAAATTTACATGTATTTCTTTAAGGTCTTCTTCTTTAGGAAAGCGCCAAGGTTCAGCACCATTTGCAATATAACCATCACTTAAAAAGAATACCGGTGTCATAAACTCAACGGCAAGTCTACACGCTTCTATAACCGTTGCAAAGCAATCAGAAGGAGAATTAGCGGCAACTACAGCAACAGGAGCTTCTCCATTTCTACCATAAATAGCTTGTAACAAATCGGCTTGTTCAGTTTTAGTTGGCAGCCCGGTTGAAGGCCCTCCGCGCTGAACGTTAATAATAACAAGAGGAACTTCAAGCATTAAAGCAAGCCCGATGGCCTCTGTTTTTAAAGCTATGCCTGGTCCTGATGATGATGTAACGCCTAAGCTTCCTCCAAAAGATGCACCAATGGCACTGCAAATGGCAGCAATTTCATCTTCTGCTTGAAAAGTTTTTACACCAAAGTTTTTCAATTTCGTAAGTTCATGTAATATGTCAGAAGCAGGAGTAATTGGGTATGTGCCAAAAAACAAATTAAGTTTCGCTTTTTTTGCAGCAGCAACTAATCCGTAGGCTGTTGCTTGGTTCCCCATTATACTTCTGTAAACGCCTTTAGGCATTGGAGCCTTTTTTACTTCATAACGGGCGTTAAATGTCTCAGAGGTTTCACCATAGTTATAGCCGGCTTTTAATACCAAAACATTAGCATCTATAATTGCAGTTTTGTTTTTGAATTTATCGTTCAAATAACCAATGGTAATGTCAAGCTCTCTGTTATAAATCCAATAAAGAAAACCAAGAATAAACATATTTTTACAACGGTCAACTTCTTTGGTGCCAAGTCCACTGCCTTCAAGTGCTTTTTTGGTGAGCTTGGTTATGTCTATTTCATGTAATTTATATTCTTGAATGCCCTCTTGATGCAGAGGATTGAAACCATCGGGGTAGTGCGCGAGTTTTAAATCCTTGGCATTAAATCCATCGCTATTGGCTATAATTGTTCCTCCCTTTTTAAGCTGTTTCAAATTGGCTTTAAAAGCAGCAGCATTCATAACCACTAATACATCACAACTATCGCCTGGGGTATTTATTTCAATACTTCCAAAGTGCAATTGAAATCCTGAAACACCTGCTAAGGTTCCTTGTGGGGCGCGTATTTCGGCTGGAAAGTTTGGGAAGGTAGAAATATCGTTACCTAGCAAAGCAGCAGTTTCAGTAAATTGAGTTCCTGTAAGTTGTATACCATCGCCGCTATCACCAGCAAAAAGTATAGTTACATCATCTTTAATTATCGTTTCCATCATCAAAAAAATTCGGGCGAAAGTACAACTAAATTTAATTGAAAATGTTTATTAGTAGTTGTTTTTTTTATGGATGTCAAACCTTGATTTAAACCAAATTATGCATTATAATTTCTATTATAACGTAACACCCCTTCAAAATATGAAGTAAACAACTTTTTCTTAAGCATCATATATTCAAAATGATTTATTCGTAAAAGTTCATACTTTATTGGGCTTTGGTGTTTCACTACGAACCTCTTATACCGATGCGAAATACGTAATGTTCCATATTTGCTTTGCTGCATTTGCTCCAAACTTCTTTCCCATCTGAATTTGCCACTGTATTATTTGTAAATTATTGGCATAAGTCACAAATCACATTGGTAGTAAGCCTAATCTATGTTTAATTTATAACAAGAAGCTGAACATAAAAACTTAAGATAAAAAAAGAGGCTGTCTCAAAAGTTACAAATGTTTGTTATTGCGGCAAAAGCCTTACAGCGAAGCAACAACCCAAGAATAGACAATCGTTGTTAATCTATAACTCAACAAATATGCATATTACAAGGGTGCTGAAATAAATTCAGCATAACAAAACGGACTTTTGAGACAGCCTCTTCTTGATTAGATTAGATATAAATTAATTGTGATTTATTATAAGAACAGAACTTGTTTTAAAGTCATTAGTTATAACAGATATTGTATAAGTGCCATTGCTAATGTCTGAAACATTAAGTGCGCCTGTAATCAAAGTTTTACCACTTAATTCTATTTGTTTAGTTCTAATAATTCTACCAGTTAAGTCAGTAAGTTCAATCATTGCATTGTTTGATTCTATATTTTTAAAATTAATATTTAAAACATCAGAACTTGGATTAGGAAACATAACAATTTCGAAGTTATCATTAATAATGCTGCTGATGTTTGTTGTATTTGACGGTAATGCAATTAAATTTCCTCCTGCTGCTGTAGCGGCCCATAGTCCAAATGTATTAGCACTATTGCTATTGTTAGCAGTATTTAAAAAACCAGAAGCAACTACTGTAATTGCCTTACCTTGTAATGCTAGCGTTTGTAATGGTGCTAAGTAACTTCTTACTACAGTTCCGCCTGTCGAATCAGTTACTTCAATATTTAAGTTGGCTGTTGGTACAGAAAGGTAACCAGCG
>JBEIDK010000208.1:0-4232 GCA_040383485.1 Flavobacteriales bacterium | reverse complement strand
CTGCTTGAGAGCAAATTGTTAGGGATAGTTTGGTGGCTGACGAAAAAGTCAAGTTCAAATGACAATCATTAATGGTTGTCATTTGACATTTTTAGAAGCCTCTATGCCTTAAAAAACTAATTAATAACCTTCATCTTGCGTATGATAGATAAGCCATTATGGTTTCTTAATTTGTTTTTCAAATCTGCAAAATGGCCATCAATATCATTGGTGGTATTGGGTATTTTCAAATCCATATTATTGTACCATGTAAACAGCCAAGGTAGGTTTTTTTTCAGGCTTCTTGCTGATATTGAGTAGCGCAGAGAATTTGTATGGGCGACTACCTAATGTTGGCCTAATGCGTGTCATTTTCAGCAAGAAGCTGGTTATTGTAGTGCTGGATTTGATATTTAAACAGAGATAACTGGCGAATCAGAACAACTAGGCATTCTGACCTATTTAAAGGCGAATCGCTGTTTTTTTAGTGTTTGTTCGTTTCGGTATAATTGTTTCACATGAAACACTTTATCACAACAAAAAATCTTAAGAAATAATAAGCCACAGATTGCTCTGAAACAATTGATTTTTAAATATAGATTAATCCGCAAAATTAACGATTATAAAACAACAAAAGTGATATATGAAACGTTTCACGTGAAACAAATACCCTATAAGAGGCTGAGCCTAGACATAAGTAGGTCCTTATATGACCCACCAATCGGTATATGTTTTTTATCTTCATCCAGTACAACAACTCCATTGTCAACAGCGCCAATTTTATCAAGCCGAACAATAAATGAGCGATGCACCCTTACGAACTCGGGAGAAGGTAGTTTAGCCTCAATGTCCTTCATGGTACTATGAATAGTATACTTATCGGAAGCTGTGTTAATAATAACATAATCCTTTAGGGCCTCTACAAACCAAATATCGGTGGCCTTTAGCTTAATATACTTAGATTGGGATTTAACAAAGTGCATGTCGTTTTTTCCGTCGTTCGATTCTATTACCAAACTATACAATAAGTCTCTTTCCTTTTGTAATTGCGAAGTAATCTTGTGTTTGTACAAGGCCATCTCAATTGTAGTATGTAAATCAACTTCTTTAAAAGGCTTAATTATATAACCATAAGGCTCAGTAACTTTAGCTTTGTCTAAAGTACTTTGGTCGGCATATGCTGTTAAGAATATGATTGGGATTTTATAGTGATTATTTACATACTCAGAAACATCCACTCCACTTAATTCTCCCTTTAGCATAATATCTAAAAGGATTAAATCTGGCTTATTTTCTTTTAAGTACAATAAAACCGACTCACCAGAAGAGAGTAAGTCTAAAACATTATAACCTATTTTTTTAAGACTTTGCTGTATATCCTTAGCTACTATAGCCTCGTCCTCAACTACTAAAATATTAATTTTTGACATTAGTTTTTATGTTTAAATGTTATAATATACTCTGTTAATCCACTTGTAGAACATAGTGTTATTGTACCATTAATTTGTTCTACAAGTGCTGTAACTAACTGCAAGCCAAGACTTTCCGTGTTTCTAAAATCTATATCATCCTTAAAGCCTATACCTGTATCCGAAACTGCAATATTAACAATTTTATTTTGTTCAAATATATCAATTTTAACTATGCCGTCCATATTATTAGGGAATGCGTGCTTAAAAGTATTAGACACAAGTTCATTAATAATTAATCCACAAGGTATTGAATAATCAAGGTCTAAATTTAAATCTTCAATAGTACTCTTAAAAGCAATATTCCCTAAATTTGTACTGTTAGAGTGGATAATATTTTGAGTTAACTGATTAATATAATCACGAAAATTTAATTTTGATATGTCTGAATTTTGATATAAATTTTCATGTATTAAAGCCATTGACTTAATTCTATTCTGAATATCTCTCACTACACCAATAACATTTGTATCCTTTAAATAACTTGTTTGCAAATTTAAGATACTACTTATTACTTGCAAATTATTCTTAACCCTATGGTGCACTTCTTTGAGTAAAATCTCTTTTTCGATAATTGATTGCGTTAATTTCTTATACGCATACTTCTTTTCCGTAACATTCGTTGATATATAGGATATCTCTTCAATAACTCCACCTGGTAAAAGAAGTGGATCAACATAGGACTCAAACCAAACTTCATCAAATAAATTATTAATAAAACAATTTTCAATAGATTGTTTTTTGCCGTTAAGCGCATTTGAATGAACAAATAATAAACCTTCAAAGTCCATCCCATTTTTAAAATAATTTCTTAAATTCAATAAATTAAGTCCAATAAACGGTTTTATATTAATGTAATTTACTAAATAAGAGGTAAATTGCTCATTAAAAGAAGTAAGTATAAAATGCCTATTAACTGTAAAAATAATTAAGGAACTACCTTGTAGTACTGAATTTAACTTTGTGGATTGTTTAAGTAGCTCTTCTTCAGCAAATTTCCTTGCGGTAATATCTTCGAATATAAAAAGAAAAAAACTAGGGTTGCCAAAAATATCCTTAACCAATTCAACACTTTCATTATAAGCAACTGTAACTGAATCAATTATTATAAATGATGAACCCACGTACTTTAGCTGAGAATCAGAAAGTAAATTACTCGCATGTAAATAAATACTATCGCCAAATTCTCCCCTAATATTTCTAACATTAGTTCCAATTAAGCTATCATTAATGTGAAACATACTATTAAACTTAGAATTGTATTGAATAACATCGCCAAATAATCCACAAATCATAACCCCAAAGAAATTTTGGTTGAAAACAGCCTTATATCGCTCCTCAGCAAGCTTCATAGACTCTTCAGCGACCCTTACTGCAGAAACATCTTTAAAAGAACAAACGAAACTACTCACCACCTTAGAACTATTATGAATCTTCTTAATGTCACCATTAATAATCAAAAACTTTTTAGTCTTCTTAATTAAGGTAATCTCAACATCATTTAACCTTTCGGAATTATTGTTATGTAAAGCTGACAATAAATTTGAAACACTATTTGGATGAACAATTTGTAGGAATCCTAAACTTTCTAGCTCAACATCTTTATAACCAAGTAACTCACTAAACGATTTGTTATAATAAACAAAAGAGCCATCTAATTCGAATGAACAAAGTAAATCAGAAGTATTCTCAAATAACTTTCTGAACTTTCGTTCTGACTCCTTTAGCGCAATTTGTTGAGATTTAACGATAGTAATATCTCTAAAAACACCAACACTTCCAATTGAATTATTTAATCCATCCTTCAACTCCGACAAATTAAGAAAAGAGGTAAAGAAAGAACCGTCTTTTTTTTTATTTAAGATTTCATTTGAGAAAATACCATACTTTTTCAAATTATTTTGTACTTTTTTATAAGCAGCATTACTTGCATATAGAATACTTATTGTGCTACCAATTATCTCTTCTCGAGTGTATCCAAAAACCTTTTGAGCTGCCGAATTAAATTCAGATATTCTAGAATCTTTGTCAGTAGCAACAATAATATCTAAAGAACTGTTTATGACATTGTTTAAAAATTTTTGAGTCTGCTGCAATTCATTTTGAACCTTTACCCTATCAATAATCTCATCCTGCAATAAACAATTAATAAATTCTTTCTCATTACTAATTTGAGTAATTGTATTGGGTGTTTTATCTCTTAACACCATAAAAATCAAATTGTCATTGTATCTTGACAATGAAAAGGATTTTGCTTCCAACTCTAGCAGGTTGCTTCTATTCTTACCATACATTTTATAAGTATAAAATGGCACATTAAGACCAGAATTTAATGTTTTTAAACGAATTTTAGCAGCCGATATATAATCCGAATGTAAAAAATCGAATAAATTAATTCCTACTAAAGATTCACCAATAGTATAACCGAGAAGTTCTAATGCCTTGTTATTAGCAGTAACAACGATACCGTTGCGATGAATTAAAACGCCATATGGTACAAAATTTAATAAATAATTATAGTTTAAAATATCTTTACTAAAATTATTTAATGAAAGGTTTTTATCGTCATTTATCAAAGTGATAAAAACCTGGAAGATAATAGAACTATTAACCCGTATTGGAATAACTTTTACTAGAACCTTTATCGCATTATTATTTAAGTAAATTTTAATGCCACTGCTATACTTATTATAAACAAAAAAATACAATAATTTTTTTAATAAAAATTCAGAGTATTCAGGGTCTACTTCCTTCAATGTTAAGAACTGAACTATTGGTTTTTTT
>JBEIDK010000207.1:0-4236 GCA_040383485.1 Flavobacteriales bacterium | reverse complement strand
CGGTTTTCACGCACCTACTGTATCTTTTCCAGTTCATGATACTTTAATGATAGAACCAACAGAAAGCGAACCAAAGGTGGAACTTGACCGTTTTTGTGACGCAATGATATCAATTAGAAAAGAAATTGATGAGATTGTTGCCGGTAAAGCTGATGTTAATGATAATGTGATAAAGTATGCCCCTCATACGGCTCATTCAATTATTGCTGGCGAATGGAATCATTCATATTCACGTGAAAAAGCTGCATACCCATTGCATTGGGTATCAAATAATAAGTTTTGGCCAAGTGTTGGAAGAGTAGACAGTGCTTACGGTGATAGGAATTTGGTGTGTAGTTGCCCTCCAATTGAAAGTTACTCAGAAGAACTTGTTTAATCATAATTAGTTAAAACATTTGCTTCCTATGAAATCAAAATTAAATTTGCATTAAATTAAATATAATAAAATGAAAAAAATCTTTACATCTATTGCTTATGCCAGTTTTGCAACAGCTATAATTGCTGGTGGAATTGGTAATACAAAAAAACTATTGAAACAAAAGCCTGTTGCTGAGCGCAAGGCTAGTATTGTAAATGTTGAAAAGTCTTTGGGAGCTTTTACAACATCATCTCAAAACAATAACTTATTGTCAGCACCAGTAGTACCCTTTTACACTGAAAACTTCAGTTCAGGCAGCACAACAGCTTTACCAACAGGTTGGTCTGTTAGTAATATGAATTCTGGAGGAACACCTACGTCAGCTGATTGGAAATGGAGAATTGGAGGTGGACAAGGAAGTTATCCTGTTGCGGCACTTGCAGCCTCAGCAAATACTACTCCTGCAAATGGAGCCATGATTTATGACTCTGACTTTTTATGTGGTTCTTCTGGAATTAGCGCTGTAGCAATGTTAACAAGTCCTGCAATTGTATGTACAGGACATCCAACCGTTAAATTATCTTTCTACGAAAGTTACACTAAATTTCAAGATACAACTTTCGTTGAAGTTAGTACTAATAATAATACTTGGACAAGATTTGATGTTAGCGTAAATCAAGCTTTAGCTGCAAATGCATCCGTAATAAACCCTACTAAAGTTGGCATAGATATATCAAGTGTTGCTGCTAATGCTGCAACAGTTTATATTCGTTTTGTTTACCAAGGAGGCCCTACAGCTGGTTGTGATTATGGTTGGATTGTTGATGATGTTTCAGTTAGTGAATTACCAGACAACGATTTATCTTTGGTCAAGGAATTCTATGATGTTGCAAATGGCAATACTCCTATTACTCAAGTTGATACAATATTTTTTGGTGGAAGAGTATCTAATACTGGGGCATTGGTTCAATCAAACACTTGGTTAAACGCAAGAGTAAAATCTGCTGCTGGTGTTACACTTCATAATACAAATAGTGATACAATTAGTTTGGCTTTTGCAACTGATAGTTTGCTTGGTTGTGCTGATGGCTTTACACCAACTGCAAAAGGAACATATAGAATTGTTTATAACACTAAAAATGATACGGTTACTGATGGTAGTCCGAATGACAATAGAGACTCTACTCAATTTATTGTTTCTGACTCTACATTTTTAGCTACTGCTACTGGTTACTCAGGAAGCTATTTCTTGTTCAACTCTGCAACATCTGCTCAGTTTAATTGGGGTTATATTTTTGATTTACCAAACGCTGATACTTTAACTTCTGTTGCTTTCGCAACGCGTGAGGCAACCTCTGCAACTGAATCTTTTGCATTTGAATTACATAAGTTTGAAAATGCTGCTTGGAGTTCTTTAGGAATAGTAAATAGAACAGTTGCGGCCAATGAAATCACAACTAGTTTAGCAAATATTAAAGATATTAAAACGGCATTTGTAATTGATAATGCTTATAAAATATTAGAACCAGGTGTATATGCTGTTACAGTTTCTGCAGTTTCAATGGGAGCAACTTCAACTATTTTAGGTTCAACAGTTTTTCCTAATAACTCAGCACCTGCAATTTATGACCCTTCAGACTCTAACGGTCCATTCTTTACTACTTCAGTTAGTCCGTATATAAAAGTAAATTTTGGTAAGCCAAACCCATTTTTAGGTTTAAGTAAAATCACTAAATCATCTATCAATGTTTTCCCAAATCCAACATCAGGATTATTGAACATAAAGTTTGAAAATCACAATAATTCAATTGCTAGAATTACAAATGTGAATGGTCAATTGATTTATTCAGAAAATATTTCAAACAAAACATATACCTCTGTTGATATGAGTTTATTTGCCAAAGGAATTTATACCTTACAAATAATCTCTGAGAAAGGATTATCAACTCAAAAAGTTGTTAAGCAATAATTGAAATAAATTATAAAAAAAGAGGTTATCAATTTGATGGCCTCTTTTTTTTTTTAAATAATTTTTATGTTTACAAAAAATTAAAAACGCGAATGGCGATTCCATTTATTTAACTTTAAAAAATAATGAAAAAAATTTACCTTACTTTTTTTGCTTCAGTGTTCGTTCTAAACATTGTCAATTCACAAAATAGAACAATTAATAAACTTAATATTGACGTTAAGCAAGAAGACAATTTTACCAAGAAAATAAAAACAGTATCAAAAGCAAAGCAAAAATCAATGGCTAACCCTACTAGTCGTTGGTTCGACTACGGTGATGCTATGAATAATTATCTTGGTACATTTCAAAGCGATTCTTCTGAAATTTTAAGCTACCCATTATTTCCAGACTCTACATTAAAATATAACTTTAGTAATGGCCTTTTTAATACATTTCATTCTATTGGAAACCTATTGCAAGCAACCGATACTTTATTTAACTATGGCTGGTATAATGGTGAAATGAAATTATTGCCAACTAGTACCTATAAGCTAGATTCAATTTCAACAGAATTGTTCTATTTCAGAAACTTAACAAATGTAACTGATTCATTAATTATCAATGTTGGTGTTAACCCAACAGCTCAGCAATCGGGCCTTAGAGTTTTTAATCCAAATGTTTTTTTCTTTGATAATTTTGGTGATTCTGTTGTTAGGTTTAGAGACTTCCCTTACAACTCTGCTAAAAATGAGATGGGAACAATTCAAAATACCAAACGATTTGCCATTGCTTTAGATAGTAATTTTTTGGCAGATACTACTTCTTATGGTTCTAATATTATTCAATTATCTACTGCTTCATTGCCTCAAATTAATGCGGGTGGAAATGTTTATTTAAGTATGTCATTTAAACCGGGCTTTACTTGGAATTTAAATTCAGATACATTAAACACTAAAAATTACATTCGATATTTACATTATAAAGAACAAAAGTCTTCTCATGATAATACTATTCGTTATTATCGAGATGATTCAACTGGTGTTGATTTTAATAGAAACTATTTTGTAAATACCAATATTCGTTATAATAACGCTACCACTTTTAATAATAGAATGTATCCTCGTAATATTTATTCAAAAACATTCAATCAAGATCAGTTCTATTTCCAATATAAAATTTCATCAAATAATGCTGGTTTAGTTGAAGTTGGATTGAGAAATTTATCAATCTTAAGTAATGTAAATGTTTATCCAAACCCAGCTATAGATATCTTAAATGTAACATTAGAAAATACTAATCCTACAACAATTAAAGTTTATAATATGAATGGGCAACTAGTTTTTAATAAAAATGTTGTTAATGAAAATAACGTCTCTGTTGATTTTAGCGAGTTTTCGAGTGGGATTTACAGCATGCAAATACTCAATAACGAAAAGGTTATTACAAAAAAAGTAATTAAAAAATAGTTCCAATATTTTTTTTGAAAGCTTAGAGGTTGTTTCGTTCATCGAAACAACCTCTTTTGTTTTGCCATTACTTATGTTTTTCATTATTTCATAACTTCGTTACTTACCGAAAGATTTCTATTTTTGAAGCCAATAATTCAATATGCATCAAATAACAACTCAAATTCTTACAATTAAAAAAATTGAAGAAATACTTCAGACTAATCAAAAATTAGAACTTAGTAAAGAATCACAAAATAGTATATTAAAGTGCCGCGCTTACCTAGACAATAAGATGAAGAGTCAAACAGCACCTGTGTATGGAATTAATACAGGATTCGGTTCGTTGTGTGATACAAAAATTGATGATAAAGATTTAGAACAGTTACAAGAAAATTTAGTAAAAAGTCATGCATGGGGCACTGGCGAAGTTGTTACTGAAACAATAGTGAAACTTATGCTTTTATTAAAGATTCAAGGGT
>JBEIDK010000206.1:0-4252 GCA_040383485.1 Flavobacteriales bacterium | reverse complement strand
TTCCTGTTGAGGAACCTGTTATAAGAATTGTTTTTGACATGGAAAATTTTCTATTATTTAATATTTATAATATAATTAAAGCTATTTGGTACCAACGGTTTTAGTGTAATAATTACTAAGTTTCTGATTCATTTTTTTTACTGCTCTATCAGTGTTAAAACCAGCAACATAATATGGAAATGGGTACTTTAATTGGTAATAATGGTTGTCTTTAATAATTAAGGCATATAGTTTATTGGGAGTGTTTTGATAATAAACAGGTACTTCTTCAGCACTAAAGTCTTTATTGAATTCTAATCTAGTTTCTTTGGATACTTTTGCTGTATCAGCTTGAAGTATTCCAAATTCGGCTACATAAAAATTTTTACCAGCTAGTTCAAAATTCGCGTCTGGCTTCAACTCTTTATCAAATAGTAAAAACTTAAAATTTTTATTTTTTATTTCGTTTGAATATTGACTGTAAAAAAATCTGTAATCACAGAAGGTGAAATATTTTTTAAAAGCGGCAACTATTTTACTGTTTTTGAGTTCTTGTTCCTTTCTTATCTCTTCTGCAGCGCGTGTTTTGCCCATTCGTTTTAAATCCTCAACAGTTTTTTCTCGGGTACTCAAACGTATTAATAGAAAGCCTTTTTTTAGTTCAATGATGTATTTACGGCTGTCTTTATCCTGACCCTGATTTGTTGTAATCAAGAATAAACAGCAAATCAGTAAAATATAAACTTTATACCTTTTCATCATTTACAAACCTACATTTTTTCTTGGATACCTTTTTATTAAAAAGATGTAATACTTAAAACTAGTCTAATGGTTTTGCATACAAATTAGTACAGTTGATTTTATAAAACAAATCGTTGTATATATTTTGCTCCTCTAAATACAATATAGAATAATTCATTTTTTTAAGCTTCTCTAGAGAATCTTTGCTGCAATAAAAAAGATATTCAATATTTGATTTTTTCCTTTTATTGTTATTTTCAATAAGTAATTGGTTATACCACCAACCAGATATTATGGCAGTTTTAGAATATATGGTGTCTGTTTTTGACAACACATTCATAACATAGTTATTTTTTATTTCCCGCTTTCTATAATCTGCAATTATATTTCCAACAATTGGATTAATTGATATTTTTTGACCTGCAATTTGTATTGAGAAATAACTAGATTCTTCACTTCCTCTAGTTTTATCAATAAGGTTAACACCAAATATCCAGCCCGAAACAATCATTGAGAAACAGAAATAAACAAATGCTTTATCACTAAAAACTTTACCAGCATAAATAATTATAAATGGTATCATTGGTATTAGATATGCCGATTTTTGAGGCAATCGTAAATATGCTAACACACATAACAAAATTGAACACCAAACATATAGAGGTGCTTTTTTATAATTACGAAATTGAATGGATGCGATTAAAAAAGCTACTAATGCTGTTAATCCTAAAACGCCAATGGTTGATTTGTAAATTAGCTTGGGCAAATTTGGATAAGGAAACTGGTCACTATAATCAAAAAAGTAAATGCCATATTTTTTGAATACTGGAATGTAAATAAGTATAGAAAATAAGATGCTAAATGCTATTAGCTTTAATAAATCTTTTTTGTTTTCTTTTGAAATGCCTATGAACAAAAGCATCGGCAATAATATTGCGCAATTGGTAATTCTGGAACCAATTGACAATGCAAGGAAAATTGAAGCTAATATTATTTTCTTTTCAGTAATAAAATACCATGAGGTTATAAGCAATGCGAAGGACAAGGTATAGTCGATAGTGTAAGTTCCTGAAATAAAGAAAACAGGGCAAAATGCCAATGCTATGGCCGCTAACAATGGTTTGGTTACATTAATATTTTTAAAAAATAAGGCACAGAAAATTACGGCTATGCAAGCACTTATGCATGATATTAAATTATATACTATTGGGCTTGGAGGAAAAAAATAATAGAGCAAGTATTCATGCACAGGATGCCCGGGCAATCTTGAGGCAACATATCCTCCACTATTTTTCATATCGAATACATTAACTACTAAACCCCAAGAATCTTCTTCTACACCATAGCCATTAAATATAAAAGGGATATGAATAAGGAAATAAAATACGGTGAACAGAAATAATTTTATTTTAAAATCAGCCTTAAAAGGATTGTTTAATTGTGCCAACATAAATTTACCTTTTTTTGGTTGTAATTATTTATTTCAATTCTTCCCAAGTACTCCCTTCTTTGTTATCATTTATTTGAATATTAATCGCTTTTAATCCATCCCTAATTTTATCAGCTACTGAATAGTTTTTTTCTGCCTTAGCAGCATTTCTAATCTCTAATATTAAGCTCATTAAATCATTTGGCAAATCGTTTGTACTAGCATTTGCTGATTCATCTTTTAACCCAAAAATATTAAATACAAAATCGTTCATTAACTGTTTCAATAAGGTTAGATTTTCAGTATTTATTTTTTCGTTGCCATCGTTTATTGAATTAATAATTCTTACCGAATCGAATAATTTAGCTAATGCAATGGGTGTATTAAAATCATCATTCATAGCATCATAACAAGCATTACGAATAGAAATTATATCTACACTATTATCGTTTGAAGGGATTAATTTCTCTAATGTTTTTATTGCATTCATAAGGCGCGCGTAACCTTTTTCGGCAGCCTTTAAAGCTTCGTTACTAAAGTCGAGCGTACTTCTATAATGCGTTTGCATCATAAAAAACCTCACACTCATTGGGCTATATGCTTTCTCTAACAAAGGATGATTGCCAGTAAATAACTCACCAGGTAAAAAACCATTTCCTGACGATTTACTCATTCTTGCTCCGTTTACTGTTAACATATTTGTATGCATCCAATATTTAACCGGAGCGGTATGATTACATCCATGACTTTGTGCTATTTCATTGGTATGATGTGTTGCGGCTAAATCCATACCACCTCCATGTATATCAAAAGTATCTCCTAAATACTTTTTGCTCATGGCACTGCACTCAATATGCCAACCCGGAAAGCCTTCTCCCCACGGACTTTGCCAACGCATTAAATGTTCTGGCTTCGCCTTAATCCATAATGCAAAATCTAACCTTCCTTTTTTCTCGTCTTGCCCATCCAATTCTCTAGAATTAGAAAATAAATCTTCTAGCTTTCTATTGGTTAAGATTCCATAATCCTGCTCTTTTGCATATTTTTCTACATCAAAATAAACCGTTCCATTCACCTCATAAGCATACCCGTTAGAAATTATTTTTTTAGTCATTTCTATTTGCTCTACTATGTGGCCAGTAGCAGTTGGTTCAATGCTAGGAGGCAAGGTGTTAAATTCGCGCATCACATCTCTAAAACCTAAGGTATAGCGCTGCACTATTTCCATGGGCTCAACCTGCTCTAGTTTAGCTTTTTTAGCAAACTTATCATCTCCTTCATCTCTATCACCTTCAAGGTGGCCAGCATCAGTAATATTCCTTACATACCTTACCTTATAACCTAGGTGCAGCAAGTAACGGTAAATCATATCAAACGAAATAAATGTTCTGCAATTGCCTAAATGCACGTCGCTATATACTGTTGGACCACAAACATAAAGCCCTACAAATGGGCTGTTTATGGGTTCAAAACTTTCTTTTTCTCTGCTTAAGGTATTATATAATATTAATTTGTTCTGCATTTTCATTTTTAATGGTTGCAAATGTAGTTTTTTAGTGATGAAAAATTGTTTGAATTTAAATCAAATCAACTTTAAAACTTAAAGGGTTATATTTTCAACAATTGAATTTATATAAAAAAAGGCTGCCCTAAATGGGCAGCCCTCTTCATCAAAACTAATAAATAATCTAATCTATTTCTTGTCGATAAACACTTTTTCAGTATACACCTTATCGCCGTTTGTTACTTTTACTAAGTAAGTACCAGCAGCAGCTTTACTCATATTTATTTCACGTAAACCTTGGTATGAGGTAGCATCTAAGCTCACCATACGTTGACCTACCAAACTAAATACTTCTACTGTTGAAATACCTTTAGCTTCAGCACCAAAGTTTACAAACAATTTGTTGCTATTTGAATAAATAGAAACTTCGTTATTTGTTTTAGCAATCGCCTTAACTGCGCTCGCTTTTGTATCGCCTACATGCAAGAAGAAACGGCTACCAATATTTCCTTCAGGCAAGTTAAACTGTACATTTGAATTAGCTTTTAAGTTGTAGAAAGTGCTTGGGCTTGTGCTACGGTCTTCTAACATCAATGCCG
>JBEIDK010000205.1:0-4277 GCA_040383485.1 Flavobacteriales bacterium | reverse complement strand
CAAAAAAATGAACATCATGTGCAATGTTATCTTTAGCTTGATACGACATGTAATAAGAGTAAGCTAAGTATGCTATGCCAAATAAAATAGCCGGAATCTCAATTGGAATAAACATTAAATAGAATCCTGCTAAAGGATTAAATAGAATATATGAAAAAACAATTGCGGAGGTTCCTCCAGATGCGCCAACTGAAACATATAAATGATTGTTTTTATTCTTTTGATAAGATGGAATACAAGATATTACCACTGCCAATAAATAGAAAGACAAAAAAATAACATGCCCAATTTCTCCTTTTATTTCAACAAATATCTCTTCTACGCCAGTACCAAAAATATATAATACATACATATTAATTATTAAATGCAACCAATCGGCATGAAGAAATGCATGAGTAAAAAATCTATGAAACTCCCTAGTATGTTGAATTCTATATGGACTGAATTCTAAGTTATGAAACAAATTATTACCAGGTTGAAAAGCAATAATTGAAATTAGGCATGTAATTATAAGAATGACTAGACTTACACTCATAGAAATTATTTAGTTTAATATTCAGTTTAAAAGTAATAATATCAATTTCCTAATAAACTCACTTTCTAATAAACAAAGATTAAATTTTTAATCTTAATTGTATTTAGTTAATTAAACATTTAATTCTTATACATTTGTTTCATTAAAATTCCTTATGATTTTTGAAATAGAAGACAAATTAGTGACAAGCGAAATTTTCGAAAATAATTTTGTTTGCGACTTGAGCGCTTGTAAAGGAGAATGTTGTGTAGCAGGCGATGCAGGAGCGCCACTCGAGAAAGAAGAAATACTTGAAATAGAAAACATATTGCCTATTGTAAAAAAATACATGATGAAAAAAGGCATTGCCCAAGTTGAAAAGGATGGTGTTTCTGTTATAGATTTCGACCTTGAATATGTAACACCACTTATAGATAATACTGGCGCCTGTGCATTTGTTTATTTTGATAAAGATGACATTGCCAAATGCGCTATTGAAGCAGCTTACAATGCTGGAGAAGTGAAATTTCAAAAACCAATTTCTTGTCATCTTTATCCAATAAGATTATCAAAACTTACCAACTATACTGCCCTCAATTATAATAGATGGCACATATGCAAGCCCGCATGCGCATGCGGTAATAAATTAGAAGTTCCAATTTATAAATTCCTTAGAACTCCTCTAGAACGTAAATTTGGTAAAGAATTTTTTAAACAATTAGAAGCCGCTGCTGCAGAGCTTAATAAGTAATTTCATTATTTCAATTTGAAAAAGGTTATTTCAATAGTCGGAGCTAGGCCCCAATTTATTAAGTGTGCAGCACTTTCAAAAGAACTTAGAAAATATTTTACAGAATTAATTATTCATACTGGCCAACATTATGATTACTCTATGTCTGCATCTTTCTTTAAAGAACTTGGTATACCCGAACCAAACTATAATTTAGAAATTGGTAGTGGAAAACCAGCATGGCAGATTGCTTCAATGATGATTAAATTAGAAGAAATTTTTGAATTTGAAAAGCCAGATTGTGTTATTGTATTTGGAGATACTAACTCAACCGCTGCTGCAACAATCGCAGCTGTAAAGAATAACATCAAAGTTGCACATATCGAAGCTGGTTTGCGTGAGTTTGACAAGTCAATTCCAGAAGAAACAAATAAGTTAATTACAGATATTTTATGTGACTATTATTTCTGTCCTACTCCAACAGCAGTAGAAATTCTTAAAGGGATGGGAATTATAAATAATGTCTATAATGTTGGAGACGTAATGATTGACATTATTTATAATAACTATGAAAAAATAAAGAATAATATCGAAATATTAAATAGGTTTTCATTAGTAAAACACAATTATGTTTTGGTAACCTGTCATCGTGCATCCAATACTGATAATATTGCAAATTTATCGGAAATTCTTAACGCTATTAATCAATTGGACGAAAGAATAATTTTTCCTTTGCACCCTAGAACAAGAAAGAAAATTGTGGAAAATAATTTTACGGAATTATTAGAGAAAGATAATATTACTCTTATTGAACCACTTAGCTATTTTGATACTCAGACTCTCATTCATTATTCTAAATATATAATTACCGATTCAGGAGGTGTAACAAAAGAGGCTTATTATCATAAGGTTCAAGCTGTTTTAATTGATACACAAACCGAATGGGTTGAGACCATTAATGAAGGATGGAATTTACAAGCGGGCCCAAGCACTATTGACATTATAAAAAAAATAAGTATGTTAGGCAACCCTAAAGAACAATCTAATTGTTTAGGTAATGGTGACGCATCAGCTAAAACCGCAAAAATATTAAATGATATACTTAAGTAGATGGTCGAAAAAAATATTTTAATTCTTAGTTATTTTTTTCCACCATGCAATTTAACTGCTTCTAACAGGCCTTTAGGTTGGGCAAAATATCTAAGTCAATTTGGATATCGTCCTACAATTATTACTCGAAACTGGAACGCCAACATTGAAGATCCTGTTGACTTGCATAAAGCATCTGGTGTTGAATTAGAATATCACAAATTCGATTCTTATGACTTGATTTTAGTGCCTTTTAAACCTACCGTTCGAGATATATTATATACAAAAGAGAATGCTAATATGTTAGAAATATTTCTTAGAAAATTTTTAACTATTAATGAATTATTGCTCCAAAATTTTTTTTGGTTTGCCACACCTCATAAATCAATTTATGAAAATGCATGCATTGAACTTTCTAAGAATAAGTATCATGGCTTAATTGTGACAGGCAATCCATTTATCTTTTTTAAATTTGGACATTATCTATCAAAGAAATTCAAAATAAAATGGTTTGCCGATTATAGAGATGATTGGTCAACAACTGATTCTATCAATAAATGGTATAATAAGTTGCCAATTATAAATATCATAGCAAATACTATTGAAAAAAGAAGTGAAAAAAAATGGCTATCAAATGCAGTAGCTTTTTTTTCTATTTCTGAAAATTATGTGCATAAAATTGGGAAATTTATTGAAAAACCTGGAAGTGTTGTATACAATGGTTTTATTAAAGATGATTTTACTGAATACAATAATGCACATAAAAATGATGAGTTTACGGTCTGTTTTTCTGGGACATTAATTGATATTCAACCGATTGAAATTTTTCTAGACGCTTATAAAAAAATGATTCGGGAATGTGAGAATAAAATAAAATTAAAAATTATTTTTATTGGAACAAACTTTCAATCCGAACAAGGAAAAAGACTAAAAAAACTTTTAATAGGATTTGAAGATAATGTAGAGATAACTAAACGAATATCACATAAAAAGGCAATTCAAATGCAAGCCAAAGCAAATTTATTATTGCTTGTTTCTTTTTCGGGAATAAATGATGCTCCAGGCTCTAAAATCTTTGATTATTTAGGCCTACAAAAACCAATTTTGCTTTGTCCGTCTGATAATGGAATTATGGAAAAAATTGCTACCTCTACAAACCAAGCCATTATTTGCAATACTTCTGATGAAGTTTATTTAACCCTAAATGAAATGATAGAAAAATTCATTAAAGATAAATCTCCCATTTCTAGAGAATTAAACTTATCGGCCTTAGATTTCTATACTCGCGAAAACCAAACTAAGATTATGGCTGATACTCTTAATAAATACATTTCTTAAGAAAAGGTAGACTTACAATTTTTCAGGATTTATAAATTACCAAATTATTGAATCATCATTTATAATTCTTTAGAAATTTTTTATTTCAATTCCTCCAAAAACAGCTGTTCCTCTTAAAATTAATAATTTTGCCCCGCTTGTTCCAAAGTCCTTTTGTATTGTTCTCTTGTCATCGACACCTCCAAAAACAGCTGTTAATTCTGACCTTACTTCCCAATTAGCGGGCACAATTAATTTAGCACCTCCAAAAACAATATTTATTTCTAGTTCGGTTTTTTCTTCAAAATCTGCATTCATTAAATTTACTTCACAACTACTAAACACGCAGTTTATTTCTCCTCCGCTAAAATTCTTTGAGATAAAATTCTTTTTAACTGTTCCAAAAACAGTATTTATTTCAAGATAGTCATCACTATTTTTTTTTTCATGCCATTCATGAGCAGCATTTCGCCACTCATAATTTCGTTGCCATTTTCTTTGAAACCTATCTCCTCTTCGGTGATTAGGTTTTAAAATTAAAACTAATCCTACTATCATTATTACAATTGGCCAAACGAAATTGCCCAATTCAAAATCTGGGAAAAAATCTTCCAATAAAAAAGCACT
>JBEIDK010000204.1:0-4390 GCA_040383485.1 Flavobacteriales bacterium | reverse complement strand
TTCTTTGCCTAGCAATGCATTTGTAAAAGAAGATTTTCCAACATTAGGACGACCAATAATAGCAATACGAGGCAAATCGTCAAGCATTTCAGTGTCTTGTTCCTTATCAAATGATTTTACTAAATCATCTAATAAATCTCCAGTACCGTGACCATTTATTGCCGATACATTATATAACTCACCTAAACCAAAGGTATAAAACTCAGCATTCATTGATTCACGTTGAGTATTATCAACTTTATTGACAACCACAAAAACCTTTTTGTTTGATTTACGAAGCAATTCTGCCACCATAATATCAAGGTCAACAACGCCAAGCACGACATCAACTACAAAGATAATTTGTGTAGCTTCTGCAATAGCCAATTCAACTTGCTTGCGAATTTCACTTTCAAAAATATCATCACTTCCACGCACATATCCTCCAGTATCAATAATGGTGAACTCAACACCATTCCATTCTACTTTTCCATAATGTCTGTCGCGAGTAACGCCACTTTGCTCATCAACGATTGCTTCGCGCGATTCTGTTAATCGGTTGAAGAGTGTTGATTTACCAACATTCGGACGTCCTACTATTGCTACTATATTGCTCATTTCTTTAGTTTAAAGTGTAAAATTAAAAATGCAAAGATTTATTCAACATTCATAATTAACTCCGTTGAGGGCTTTGCCGTTCATAATTCATAATTCAACATTCATAATTAACTCCGTTGAGTGCTTTGCCGTTCAAAATTCAAAATTCAAAATTCAAAATTTATAATTCATAATTACTCCGTGTATCCCATTCTTTTCAAACGTAATTCATTGTCGCGCCAGTCAGGGTCAACTTTTACGTTCAAATCTAAATACACTTTTTTATCGAGAAACTTCTCAATATCCTTTCTTGCTTCTGTTCCTAATTTTTTAATTGCTTTACCGCCATCACCAATAATAATTGGCTTTTGGCTTTCGCGCGATACCAATATCACAGCCCTTATTACAGTAATTTCAGGTTTTTCTTTAAAATCCTCAACAATAATTTCTACCGAGTACGGAACTTCCTTATCATAGAAAATCAAAATCTTTTCACGAATTATTTCAGAAACAAAAAAACGTTCAGATTTATCAGTTAATTGGTCTTTTTCGTAATACGCTTCGCCTTCTGGTAATACCGCCACAATCCTATCAAAAATATAACTGGTGTTGAATTTTTTTAAAGCTGATGCCGGAATGATTTCTGAATTAGGTAACAACTCTTTCCAGAAGGCTATTTTTTGTTCTAGCACCTCCTGCTTGCTGGTATCCAACTTATTAATGATATGTAAAATTGGTATGGTTAGGTTCTTTAATTGATTAAAATAGTTTTCAGGTATTTCATTTGGGTCGTTAATATCAGTTACAAACAAAACAACATCTGCATCAACCATTGCGGTGTCAACAAACTTCATCATTTTCTCTTGTAGCTTGTAGCTTGGCTTAAGCATTCCTGGGGTATCGGAGTATACGATTTGAAAATCCTCACCATTTACAATACCCATAATTCTATGACGCGTTGTTTGTGCTTTTGAGGTAATAATAGAAAGCCTTTCGCCAACTAAAGCGTTCATCAATGTTGATTTACCTACGTTAGGATTGCCGATAATATTTACAAAGCCCGCTTTATGCGCCATTTTAGATTTATGTTAATAAATAATGAAATTAAATTTGGATTGCAAAGTAAGTAAATATATCTTTGCGCCCCGATAAAAAGGAAAAGTTCTTTTAATAAATAGTAAAAACACCTAAGCAGCATTCAGAATTTTGAATGTTCAAAAAATATATTGCGGGATAGAGCAGGGGTAGCTCGTTGGGCTCATAACCCAAAGGTCGTTGGTTCGAATCCATCTCCCGCTACTTTACACAAATGCTCCAGTTTGTGTGGTTTAAAAAGCGATACAGAAATGTGTCGCTTTTTTTTGTTTTCGCCCGCTGCCATTGAGTTTACAGTACGATTTAAATCATCTGCCGATTTTTATTGCCACTGCGCACCATAAGCTACTTTTGGTTATTGTGATAAATTACTATTCAAATTAACCCCTCTGAGTTGGTTTATAATTTAATACTAATCGTTATTAAGCATGTTAAAATTCAAATGTCTGATTTTTTCTTTCACAATTGGTGCCCTATCTGCAATAATTAATGGATGGATATGAGCTGATAATATTTCATCAAAATTAGAGTTCTCCATCAACTTCAATAATTGAGATTGTAGAAAACTTTTAATTTCTGGAATCGTACTATTCACCTCCCCTACTATGCTCGTTCTATTATCTATGACATAAATAATATCTTCAAAATCATGACTTGTTCTGTAATCAGTTCCTCTGTTGTTAAATGCTTCAAATTTTGTTGCTAAATAGCAAGGAGCAGGTAATATTTTAATTGCTACATCTTTTGCATTTACTATCCATAAATTATCAAAGCCTAACTTATACCATCTGTTGGCGGGTCCTAGTTGCACATCTTCTGCGGGCATAATATCTACAGGAATATCCTTAAACTTATAGCTGCAAATGGCATGTCCAGAAGGATCTGGATGAAAACCAAGTGATGCTAATTTTTCTTGAATAACGCACCAATTGCTTAAATTAACCACATTTAATGTCATATCTATATCTGAGGTGGGGCGAATTTCATCTGCAGCCGGATCGTCAGTATATAAACTAACCACGGCACCACCAACAAAAACCATTTGGTCTTTTAAGTCCTTTAGAGCTTGAGCTACCTCGGCCACTACCGCAATATTTATTGTCCTATTCTCCATAAACAATGCGTTTTTTTAGTTCTTGAACGGCCATTTCTTTTTCTCTTGCTCTGCCTACCCTTATAGCGTCTACTAGAGCTAATAGCTCATATAGTTTATTGTCTTTTTTAATAGCTTCTATTACTGATGGGTATAATGGTTGGATACTTTGTCCTCTTACATTGCCTTTGGCAGATGGCCATACATAAGGTTCTTCACTTTTGATAATTAAGTTAAGAGGAGGCGCTGCATGTGCTGTAGCTATGCCACGTACCATTGCACCCGCCTGCTGCGGAAAAATATACCGAATACCATATTGTAATAACTCCATAAAGGCTAATCTGCTTACCTGTTTGCCTGATGCATCTAAGAGCCCGGCATACTTGGAGCGCATTAATGATTTGCTAACTTCTGATTGACTAATATTTAACAAATCAGCTAAGTTGCTTTGCAACCATTGACTTTCACCTAAAGCAATTATCTTAAGTAGGATAACTATATCTAGCGGACTTATTGTTTGTTGTTGTAGCTTCATTTAAAATATTCCATATTCGAATATGCAATGTTAACGCTTTATTATTTAGTTTACAACACTTTAAACAAAATTATTCCATATTGGAATACGGAATAATTGGTACTTTTTTTATTGGATATTAATTTACAATGGTGTGGATTAACGTTATACAATTTGCAATCATTAATCAATTGAATAGCGAGTATCGATTCCAGTCAATACCGAAATTTCCAATTCTCTCGACTCTCCTATTATAGCCCCATGATTTTTTAAATTAATATAAAAATATTGGGTCAGAATTAAGTCCTCAATTAAGTTCGAAAGTGATGTTTCTCCCGCTACTAAACACAAATTCTCCAGTTTGTGTGGTTTAAAAAGCGATACAGAAATGTGTCGCTTTTTTTTTGTTTTATGAAAACTTTGTCAATTAAAATTATGATTGTCGTATTTGTATTGTTCTCAGAAAAATTTTAGATGCATCAGGTACGCAACTTATTCTTATTTGAATTGAAAGATATTTTGTGCTAAAAATTGAACCTAAGAAGTTTTTTCATAGATAGGTTTTTGGTGCAGAAACGCAATCACATTGGTGGTTGCGTTTTTGTTTTATAGCATTTGAAGTACTATGTTTAAAATGGAATTTTGTTGTGTCAATTATCAATCTATAATTTACTACTTTGTCATTCTGTTATACACAATAAAGAAGATGCTGCCTTCGCGGTTGGAAATTGACCTTTAACGGAGATTAGTTATGAAACTAATCAGAACGGATAACTGCTAACATCTAAAAGAAATGTAGAAATCAATGAAACGAGTGACGGCATTGATTTTATAAATATTCCGCTGCAATACTTAACTACGATGTAAATGTAAAATATTTGCCAACAATATGAAATTTTTAAGCAGAATGAAACGAAAAAATTAGTAATAGACTAAACAAGTTTAACAAAACAAAATTTAATGGAAAGACTACTGCATGCAAAAATGTGTATGCAAAAACTTAAAAAAAATTGAATATAGTTTTGTAATTTGTTTAGGAGGACACCCTTACTTTCTTTGAAGACACAGACAACAAAAAGTCGCCGAATACTATCAGCTTGTTTGCGATAAAT
>JBEIDK010000203.1:0-4446 GCA_040383485.1 Flavobacteriales bacterium | reverse complement strand
GCTAGGAATTTGTAAAAAAGAATTACTTCTTCTTATAAACTACCACATCAAAATCATATTCATTTTTCTCATCTTTTTGATGAACTTGCCTTGATGCTTCTTTCCAATAGTTTGCATCTATTTCTGGGAAAAAAGTATCTGCATCTTTGTTGCAATTTACATAGGTAATTACCATTTCATCAGCAACAGCAATGGCTTGAGAATATATTTCTCCACCTCCAATTATAAAAACATCCTTTCCATATTCGCGAGAAAGCTCAATTGCTTTTCTTAAACTATCAACTGATGTTACACCTTCTTCATAAAAATATTTATTGCGAGTAATTACCATGTTTACTCTATTTGGCAATGGTTTCCCAATAGAATCAAAAGTTTTACGACCCATAATAATAATATTACTAGTAGTTAATTCCTTAAACATTTTTAAATCAGCACTTAATTTCCACAACAACTTATTGTCTTTTCCTAATGCATTATTTTGGTCTATGGCTGCAATAATTACTATTTTCATCTTTATAATTGAGCCGCGAATTTAATTTAATTAATAAATAGGTCTGCTATTTAATTTTCAATATTTATACTATTGATACCACTAAATTATGTGTATATAAGAATTATAAACTTACTTTTACAGTGGTGTTTATATCCATTTTAAAAGAGAGTTTTGTTTTTTCTATTCAGTCCTTGTTAAATAATAAGGTACGCACCATTTTATCATTGCTTGGTATTACCATTGGAATTGTTTCAATAATTGGAGTATTCACTGCAATTGATTCATTGAAAAACAATATTAAAGGTAGTATTGAATCACTTGGCACTAATGTAGTTTTTGTACAAAAATGGCCATGGTCGTTTGGCGAAAATTACCCTTGGTGGAAGTATATGAATAGGCCCGTTCCTTCTTATAAAGAAATGCAAAATATCCAAAGTAGAAGCCAGTTAGCAGAAGCCACCGTAATAATTGCTACATCAAATAAAACAGTAAAACATGCAAGCAATAACATTGAGAATGCTACAATTACAGCTGCTACTCATGAATACTATAAAGTAAGAAACTTTGAACTTGCTGAAGGGCGATATTTTACTGACAATGAAAGTGCCGCGGGGAAAAATGTTTGTATCATAGGTAGTGATATTGCCGATGTTCTTTTTCCGAATGACTATGCAGTAGGTAAGGAATTAAAATTGCTTGGAAGAAAGGTGAACGTAATGGGTGTTTTCGCTAAAGAAGGAAACAGTATCATTGGTTCATCGGCAGATAATTTGGTATTAATTCCATATCACTTTGCAAAAACAATAATTGATGTAAAAAATGAAAAAACAGATCCTAGCATATATGTAAAAGCCAAGGAGAATATAAGTAATTCGGATTTAATTGAGGAGTTAGATTTTATTATGCGAAGCGAAAGACGCATTAAGCCAATGCATGACGAAAACTTTGCTCTAAACGAAACAAAAATGCTATCGCAAGGCTTCGAAGGTTTGTTTGAAATAATTAACCTAGCTGGATTATTTATTGGTGGATTTTCAATTATTGTTGGTGGCTTTGGAATTTCTAATATCATGTTTGTATCGGTAAAAGAACGCACCAATCAAATCGGAATCCAAAAAGCGTTAGGGGCAAAAAACTATTTTATTTTACTCCAATTTTTAATTGAGTCGGTATTACTTAGTTTGTTAGGCGGTATTATTGGCCTACTCTTTTTAGGTGGACTAGCTTTTTTATGTTCTAAAATTTTTGACCTTGATATTTACTTACAATTAAACAATATTGTATTGGGCTTAACAATATCATTTGTAATAGGCGTTATTTCGGGAGTTGCACCTTCATATCAAGCGGCTAAATTAAATCCTGTTGAAGCAATAAGGCAATAAATATTTATCATTGCAACATGCCTAAATTGTTTTATAGTATTATTATTATTTATTTTTTTAACATCCAATTTGCGCTAAGCCAACAATTTTACTTTAATGAAAACTGTCAAAAAGCCTATCAAGCTTGTGTTTCATTTAGGTTTGACGAATCGAATAAACTTTTAGAACAAGAAAAAAATGTACACAAAGACAACCTTATTCCACTCCTAATTGCTGACATACAAGATGCAAGCAGAATTTTTGTTTGCGAAGAAAAAGCAGTTTATGACAAGCTAAAAGTAAATAAAAAAATACGAGAAGCGTTAATTGAAAAAGGAAATAAAAAAAGTCCATGGTACTTGTATTCGCTTGCAGAAATAAATTTGCACTGGGCTGCTACACGATTAAAATTTGAAGAGTACATTACAGCTGCACTAGAGGTAAATAGGGCATATGGTATGTTGAAAGAAAACGAAAAGCTATTCCCGAATTTTTCACCTACCCACAAAAGTTTAGGATTGATGCGCGCAATGGTTGGCACGTTACCAGACCAATACCAATGGCTACTGAAGTTTATTGGAGTAAGCGGAAATTTTAATGAAGGCGTAAATGAAATGAAAAGATTTATTTCTAATACAGAAAAAGATACCGCCCTTACTTGCTTTTCAACAGAAATATTGTTGTTTTCAGGAATAATTGAAGCCAACTTTAGTAACAATGACAATGCTGCAATTGCCTTTTTAGATAGACTTGATAAGATGCCTAAATTAAACCCTCTATTGGTATATTCATATATTTCAATAGCACAAAAAACTGGACAAAGCAATAGGATATTTACTAAAATAAATCTAAACGAATTTGACAAAAATTATTTTCAGTTTCAATACCTTAACCTATTGTATGGTGAGGCTAAATTGTGCAAAGGGGATTTAGATGCAGATATTTATATCAAAAAATTTCTAAACAATTTTAAAGGACTTAATTATATTAAGAATGCTAACCAACGGTTGTGGTGGCATTATTTGTTGCATGACAACCAAACGGAAGCTAAGAAATATTTCGAAGCAATTAATGGCATTGGAAGCATAGTAGTTGATGAAGATAAATACGCTCTTGATTCCTATCATAAAAATTTTTGGCCAAATAAATTATTGCTTAAATCAAGGTTACTTTTTGATGGTGGCTATTTTGCAAAAGCATTGCAAACGATTGTAAGCATTGATGTAAATTCACTAACACGTCCGAATGACAAGGTAGAATATATGTATCGGTTAGGAAGAATTTATCAAAAGATGGATAACTTAAATAATGCCATACGAAGTTTTGATAATGCTATAAAATTTGGCGCAAAATTACCTGAATATTATGCAGCTTCTTCATGCTATGAATTGGGAAAAATTTACGAAACGAAAAAAGAATACCATCTTGCTATTGATTATTTTGAAAAATCAAAGACATTTAAAAATCATAGCTACAGAACAAGTCTCAATCAAAAGGCTAAGGCAGCTATAAATAGAGTTGAGGCAAAAATAAAGCAAGAGAAGAAAAATGTAAAATCATAAAACACCTTATACATTCAATTCAATTTTTTTTGCCTAACATTTCAAATACTTTTGCAGCCATGAAAAATTTGCATTTTCTTATACTTTTTCAATTTTTATACTTAAGCATTTCCGCTCAATATAAACTAAAAATTAGTGATTTAAATTCTCGGTTCGACTATCAATTAAAACAAGGGCAAAAAATTTACTACCAAACAAAAAACGCTACAAAAGTTAATACAGCTAATGTAGAAAGTGTTAATTCTTCATCAATTAAACTAGGTATGAATTCAGTTACAATTGATTCTATCAGTTGGATTTCTATTCATAAGTATCGAGATAATAATTTCAGAATTTGGGCAAGAAACACAGTTCCAAATTTGCACTTGACTAAAACCCCTAGTTATGATTTAGAAACTAGCCATTTGGCTGAAATAGTTTTAGATACTACAACTTTTAATGTAGATAGTAATGCCTTTGCAACGCCAAAAAACATGCAACTATTAAAATTATTTTTTCCTCAGTTAGCATATAATTTAAAGCATCAAGCGCTGTCTCCTTTTCGTGCGAGTGCGCAACAATGGACAGTATCGGCTGTCGCAGCCGCTTCATTTTATGGGTTGCTAAAAGCCGATTCTATAATTAATACCAAATTTTCTGAAGCAACAAAAACCAATGGCTCGCTACTAAATTTAAATAGAAATATTAGCCAATTGGGTTCTAGAGTAGGTTTAGGTTTTGTTACTTGTTGGTTAGCTGGAGGTTTAATTTTCAAAAATGAAAAAACCACCGAAACCGCTTTATTAGCGACACAGGCAGTAATCACATCCACCATCTGGAATAGGTTATTAAAATATAGCACCTTACGTGAAAGGCCATATAGTGCTGCCAACAATAATAGAGGTGCAAATAATTTTAGAGGACCAAAGGAAATTAGTAAATATTGGGACAATAGTGATTACCACTCTCTTGGCAGTGGGCATACAGCAACTGCTTTTGCCATTGCAACTGTTTTTGCCGAGCAGTATAAGGAAACACCTTTCGTTGCCAT
>JBEIDK010000202.1:0-4499 GCA_040383485.1 Flavobacteriales bacterium | reverse complement strand
TTCAACTGTTTTGGGTGCTGACCCAACAAATGCAAGCAACATGGTTGCCATAACTACTAAAACAGCAGGTGCGCAATTATGGGCTGGCACTACTATAGGAACTAATCTTGGCTTTGCGAGTGTTATCCCTTTTACCGCAACGAATCGTAAAATGCAAGTTCGTGTTTATTCTCCTGATGCTGGAATTCCTGTGCGTTTAAAAGCAGAAGTACACGGACAACCAACACAAACGGTTGAAACTGAAGCAATGACAACAGTTGCAAATACATGGGAAACACTAGTTTTTGATTTTAATAATCAAGCAACAGGCACAGCTGCATTTAATACTGCATTTGCTTATGATATGGCCTCTATATTTTTCAATTTTGGAACTGACGGCGCAACTGCGGGTGTTAAAACCTATTATTTTGACAATGTTGCAATTTATGATCCTACCGTTAATGTCAATTCAATAAGCTCAAACAATGAGTTTTCAGTTTATCCAAATCCAGCAAATTCTAATATTCGAGTTAATGTAACTCAAAATTTAAATTATAAAATTCTAGACCTTTCTGGAAGCGTTGTAATTACTGGTAAGATTGAAAATAAAGATATTAATATCAATAACCTCTCCAATGGAATTTATGTATTACAATTAAATACTGAATTAGGAATTGTAAGTAAAAGATTTGTGAAGCAATAATTTAACAAATAATTTATAAAAAAAGGCTCAGAATTTCTGAGCCTTTTTTTATGATAGAATTCTTAAAATAATTTCATTTTATAACATAACCGTCGGGTATAATTGCCCCCTTTTTAATAACAATAATACCTTCTTTTATTGCATATAAATTCGTGTTGTTATCGGCTAATTGCTTACCTCCTTTAAGTATTACATTGTTACCAATTCTACAGTTTTTGTCAACAATTGTATTGTCTATAATGCAACCATCTCCTATACCAATATTAATTATTTTTTCTACAGCATTTTGTTTTATTTCATCAAGATTTTGGTAGTAGTCGTTACCCATTAAGTATGAATTAGAAATTTTTGTTCCAAAACCAATTCTGTTTCTTATTCCAATTACTGAATGAACAATTGATGCTCCATTAATAATGCAACCTTCTGCAATTACTGATTTATCGATGGTTGTAGAGCCTGTAATTTTAGATGGAGGTAAAACCCTAGCACGAGTAAAAATTTTCTTTGAATTATCGAATAAATTAAATTTAGGAATACTATCTGTCAATCCAAGATTAGCCTCAAAGAATGAATCAATATTCCCTATATCTGTCCAATAACCTTCATATTGATAACTTAAAATTTTTTGTTTTCCAATGGCTTGAGGTATAATTTCTTTACCAAAATCCTTGGTTTCAGTTTCCGACATTAATTCAACAAGAAGCTTTCTATTAAAGATATAAATTCCCATTGACGCTAAATAATGCTTGCCTTCAGATTTTGATTCTTCACTCACTTCGGAAGTCCATTGTGGCAGTAAACTTGAATCAGGTTTTTCAATAAAAGAGGTAATGAAATTATCTGAATCTGTTTTTAAAATTCCGAACTCTGTTGCTTCTTTTGCAGTAACAGGTAAAGTTGCAATAGAAATGGTTGCTCCACTTTTTTGATGGGCACTTATCATTTCGTTAAAATTCATCTGATACAATTGGTCACCTGATAATATCAAGGCATAATCAAAATCATGATTCATGAAATGATTCATGCATTGACGCACTGCATCTGCAGTTCCTTGAAACCAGGTAGTATTGTCTGGCGTCTGCTCCGCTGCTAGTATATCAACAAAGGCTGTACTAAAATGACTAAAATGATAAGTGTTCTTAATATGTTGGTTTAATGAAGCAGAGTTAAATTGAGTAAGTACAAACATTCTCTGAATGTCAGAATTTATGCAATTTGAAATTGGTATATCAACCAAACGATATTTACCTGCAATTGGCACAGCTGGCTTCGACCTGCTTTCTGTAAGAGGATAGAGCCTCGAACCTTGACCACCTCCTAAAATAATTGCTAGTGTGCTGTGTTTCATAAGTCCCTTTTTATTTAGTTGTTATTTATAACTCAATATTTTACTATGCCTTTTCTTTAATAAATTTCGAAATTACTTCTTCGTAATAATTAATGGTTGTTTTAGCTATTGCTTGCCAACTAAATTTTTTCAAAACTAATTCTCTACCAAGTTTACCCATCTTAGTTGCTAAGGTTTCATCATCAAGTAATTTATTTATTTTCGATGCAAATTGCATTTGAAATTCTTTTGGTTTTAACGGATTAAAATTGCTTCTTGAAATACTTTCTAATTGAATTAGATAACCTGTTTCTCCTTCAACAATAATTTCCGGAATTCCACCCACTGCGCTTCCAACAACTGGAGTTTCGCATGACATCGCCTCTAAGTTTATAATACCAAATGGTTCATACAATGAAGGGCATGCAAATACTCTTGCGTGACTGTAAAGTACTCTAATTTTTTCGCGCGGTAACATTTCCGAAATAAGAATAACACCATCTCTATTAGACCTTAATTTGCCAATTAATTCTTGAGTTTCTTTCTCAATTTCGGGAGTATCAGGAGCACCAGCGCATAATACAATTTGACAATTTTTATTAAAATAATTGGCAGCTTCTATTAATTGAGAAATCCCTTTTTGTCGTGTAATTCTACCTACAAAAAGTACAAATGGTATTGCTGGATTAATTCCATATTCCTTTAATAAATTGTCATTGAAGATAGGTTTGTAAAACTCGGGGTCAATACCGTTGTGAATAACGGTAACTTTTTCTGGGGCCACACCATATGCTTCAACAACATCTTCTTTCATTTGCTTGCTTACTGCAATAATTCCGTCGGCTGTATTGTATGCTTGGTGCTCTATCCAACGAGACAAAAAATAACCATTTCCAAGCTGCTCGTACTTCCATGGTCTATGTGTTTCTAGGCTATGTGTTGTAAGAACTAATGGACATTGCAATAATTCTCTAGAAAAAATTCCGGCCAAATGTGTATACCATGTGTGGCAATGTATGATGTCTGCAGCTTCTGTTAAATAAGACATTTCAACGTTTCTACTTAAATTTTGAAACATTTTACCATGGAAATTATTTGAATCATCTTTTTTATATATTGATGATTGAATTCCAATAATATTTAAATTGTCTTTTAACTCTTTTTGTTCACCAAAACAGCGCACTTCAACATTGGCATGTTTCACTAATTCCTTGCACAAGAAATCAACATGAACACCAGCGCCACCGTAAATATTCGGCGGAAACTCATTTGTGTAAAGAGCTATTTTCATATTTAATTAGCTAAGTTTTTAAAGAATAAAAGTAATTAATTCTTTAATGTAAAAGTAAATTATTAAAGTTTAAACTTTAATAAATAAATAGTAATTATGCTTGATGGATTTGATAAGATAAACCCTGAATTTAATAGTAAAATTTAATGCATTTTTGTAATAATAGAAATAGCAATGAGCAAAGAAAAAGTACATTATAAATTAACTACCTTTAGATATGAGTTTTTGCTACTAGCATTACTACTATTAATTTTCGATAAAATATTTTTTCCAAATAACGATACCTATCTAAAATATGTTTGGCCGATAAATATGATAATTATATCAATTGCAAGTTTCGGAATATTTAGCGACCATAATAAAAGTATACAAGTCATCCGACGCATTTCAGGTTTGATTAGTATCTCTATGCCTTTTGGCTTTATATTTTTTAGCCAAGAATACTGGTTTGTTCAACTTCTAACTTTGTTTTTTATTTTTTACTACTCCTTTATTTTCTGCATTGTTATGTACCAAATAACCATTACTAAAGAGGTAAGAATAAACATAATCATAGGTTCGTTATGTGGCTATTTGTTGTTAAGCATGATTGCTTTGTTTACCTATTTATTAATTGAATATAATTTCGAAAATTCTTTTCATGGTATCAGTCTTGGTCAACCTCCATTAATATACAATGAGTTGTCATACTTTAGTTTTATAACGCTTACCAGTATAGGATTTGGAGATATATATCCAATTACTGATATGTCAAGATTAGTGACAGCATTTTTTGGAATGATTGGTCAGTTTTATATGGTAGCTGTGGTTGGAATTATCATCTCAAAGTTTACAACAAAATAGTAATGATATTATAATATTAAATTTGAAATGTCATTGCTTAAAATTTTAGAATGAAATCCAATTTTTTAAATAAATTATAGAAATAGGGATATGAAAAAAGTAGTTATTTTAATTGTAGCCATTTCATTTGCAAGTGGTTTTGCATTGAGTAGAATTGTGAATTTACAAACTAATAATAAAATAAATATGAAAAAAGTAACAGGAATAGGTGGTGTTTTTTTTAAATGCAAAGACCCTAAACAAGTAAAAGATTGGTATCAAAAACACCTTGGTTTAAATACAACCCCTTATGGTGCAACTTTTGAATGGTTCGAAGCAGAGGACTCTACAAAAAAAGGGCGAACAGAATGGAGTCC
>JBEIDK010000201.1:0-4525 GCA_040383485.1 Flavobacteriales bacterium | reverse complement strand
GTGGGCGCCATGCTCATTTTAATTTTGTATGTTGTTTCATCTAGGTTCACAGAAGACATTGAAAAAGAGTGGTTAGCAAATTTAATGGACCCATTTGGTTTTCGACCTGAATCAATTGTTGCAAAATACATGACAGTTGATGAAAAAAATATAAGCCCGGTTCCGCTTGCCGGAGCATTTCTAATTAATCGATTAATTTGGATTGGTATTAGTGTATTAATTCTTTTGTCAGCTTATTTCAAATTCTCTTTCAGCATCAAAAATCAAAAAGTAAAAAAAGAGAAAAAACAAGTCAGTGATAAAGTAGCTACAGCATTTACCGACAAGATATTTATTCCATCAAAAGCAGATTCATTTTCATTTTCGGCGCTCTGGTATCTCATTAAATTCGAAACAAAATCCGTCATAAAAAATCCAACATTCATTATAATTGTCGTACTTGGTTTGCTTAATTTAATTGCTAGCCTAACCAGTTTTACAGGCCGCTATGGCACTGACCAATATCCTGTGACTTATGATGTGATTGATACTATTAAGGGTTCATTCTATTTATTCTTAATTGCCATTATTACCTTTTATTCAGGTGTGCTTGTTTGGAAAGAACGTGATGCAAAAATAAATGAAATACAAGATGCAACGCCCATTAAAACTTCTCAACTATTTATTTCGAAATTAATAGCAATGATAATTGCAGTTGCATTGGTGCTTGCAACAACAATCGTTATTGGTATTTTCATGCAAACATTGTTTGGTTTTACCAACTATAAAATAGATGTATATATTAAATCATTATTGATTATTGATTTGTTGTTTTTCTCATGTATGATTGTAATTGCATTGCTTTTCCACTACATACTTAATAACAGATATATCGCCTATTTTGCCTTCATCACCTTCGCTATACTAAACTCATTTATTTGGGGCGTTTTAGAAATAGATACTAATATGGTTAAGTTTGGTAATGCACCTTCGGTAACATATTCTGATATGAATGGCTTTGGTCCATTTGTAAGCGGCGTTGCATGGTTTAAAGCTTATTGGTTTTTGTTTTGTGTGGTTTTAAGTTTTGTGATTTATGCATTTTATGTGCGTGGTAAAGAGTTGGCATTTTCTGCCAGGTGGAAACATGCAAAAAATGTTCTCTCTCAGACTAAATTGGTATTGAGTCTTTCTATTATTGCATTAATCAGTTTCGGCGCTTACGTATATTATAATACCAAGGTGCTTAATAAATATATTTCGTCTGATGAAGAAGAACGCCGCCAAGTGGAGTACGAAAAAAAATATAAGAAATATGAAGGCCTTACTCAACCTAGATTTTATAAATACTATTATAATATTGATATAATGCCCAACGAAAGAAGTATGAAAGCAAACATTAAAACATGGGTGCGAAATATTTCCAACAACCCAATCAATGAGATTCATTTTACAATGCCTTCTATTCCTGATACCGTTCTGATTAGAATGAGTAATGCAACATTAAAACAAAATGATAGAAAATTAAGTTACAGAATTTATGCTTTGAATAAACCTTTACAGCCTAACGATTCTTTAGAAATTAATTTTGATGTAGCAAGAATTACAAAGGGATTCGAAAATGAGGTAAGTTTTACGCAATTAACACAAAATGGTACTTTTTTTAATAACATGGATTTTGTTCCTAGAATTGGATACCAAACTGGCGATGAAATAAGCGATAAAAACAAACGAAAAAAGTACGATTTGCCTTATCGCAAACGAATGCCAAGTCTCAATGAAAATGATTCAAAAAATTGTGCAAATAACTATATAAGAAATGATGCCGATTGGGTTGAGGTAAACACTACCATCAGCACCAATATCGACCAAATAGCTATTGCTCCCGGAAGTTTATTAAAAAGTTGGGAAGCCAATGGTCGAAAATATTTTAATTATAAATTAGATAAGCAATCCTTAGATTTTTACTCATTTATTTCGGCTAAATACGAAGTGGCACGTAAGAAATGGAATGGGATAGATATTGAAGTTTATTATGTGAAAGAGCATGAATATAATGTACCAAACATGCTTAAAAGTTTAGAAAAATCTTTAGAATATTATACGCAAAATTTTGGTCCTTACTTTCACAAGCAAGCCCGCATTATAGAGTTCCCGAGGTATCAAAGTTTTGCACAGGCTTTTCCGGGAACCATGCCGTATAGTGAAGCAATAGGTTTTATTGTAGACCTGAGAGAAGTTACACAAGAAGATATTGATCAGGTATACTATGTAGTAGCGCATGAAATGGGTCACCAATATTGGGCACACCAATTATGTGGTGCCGAAATGCAAGGTTCAGAAATGATGAGCGAAGGCTTTGCACAATACTCTGCATTAATGGTAATGGAAAAAGAGTATGGCAAAGACAAAATGAAAAAATTTCTGAGCTATGAAATGGATGGGTACTTGCGTGGAAGAAGCACTGAGTTTGAGGCTGAACGGCCATTGTATAAGTCGGAACACCAACAATACATACACTACCAAAAGGCCAGCGTGGTGATGTATTATCTCAAAGAAATGATTGGCGAAAAAAAGGTGAACGAAGCATTACACAACTTGCTGGATTCATTTGCCTATGCCCGACCACCGTATGCTACATCACTCGCTGCCATCAGAGAATTCAGGAAAGTTACACCCGACACCTTACAATATTTAATGAGTGATTTGTTTGAAACAATTACCTTGTTTTCGAATAGAACGGTAACAGCGAATTACAAAAAATTGGGCAAGTATTATGAGGTTACCATCGAAACCAGTTCAGAAAAATTCTCAGCTGATTCGCTTGGAAAAGAAAGCAAAAAGCCAATTGCTGATTATATTGATATTGGCATTTTTACAGCTCCATTAAATAAAAAGAACTTGGGTAAAGCGCTTATTTACCAGCGAGTAAAAATCGATAAAAAGGAAAATACATTTACATTTAAAACTACCGAAGAACCTTACCAAGTTGGTATTGACCCTTACAATTATTTGATTGACCGTTTGCCAGAAGATAATGTAAAGAAATTGACGTTATTACAATAATTTATGTTTAGAATAATTCTTTGTTGCTATTTAATTTTAGTAAATTCTGTTCTAATTGCGCAGACATTTACTGGCAAAATACTAGATTCCAAAACAAAAGAAGCCATACCATTTGCAAATATTGGTATTGCAAGCAATGGTATTGGAACTACTGCCGATATTGAGGGCAATTATACCTTGCAACTTTTGAATGCAAACCTCAATGATGTTATAATAATTTCGATGATAGGATATAAGCCTTTAACTATTTCACAGGCTAATTTTGCTCAACAGTTCAATACCTTACAAAACAAGTATTACTTAGATGAAAATACTTTTGATTTGAAGGAAGTGGTGATACGTCCTAAAAAATTTATTACAAAAATTGTTGGCAATACAAATATGGGAGCACCTTGCATTGCCTTGTTTGGTGACACTTCTAAGGTGGATGCTAATTTTGAAATTGGAACAAGAATCAAGACAAAACATGAATCAACTTTCGTTGATAAAATTAGTTTTGGAATTTGTCAGAATGATTTTGATAGTATCATACTCAGAGTAAATGTGTACAATACCAACAATGAAAATGTACTTAAAAAACCAATTTATATAGTTGCCAAAAAGGGACAAAAACTAGTAAGTATTGATACTAAAAACTATAATATAGAAATTGACAATGACTTTATAATTGCCATTGAAGCAATGAATATTACGCAGTCAAAAAGTGATAAGCGTAGTAAAGTCCAAAAGAAATTTATGTTTTCTGGAGGTTTCTTTGGTTCAGATTTAATGATGCGCAAAAATATATATAGCCAATGGAATAAAGTGAATGCGGTTGTAGTTGGATTTAATGCTACAGTTACTTATGAGGATAAAGGAAGTTGGTTTAGCAATTTGTTTAGGTAAATTTGAATATGCTGAATTCAAAACTTGCTCTTGCTAGCAAGCTGTTTGTAGTAACCAACATTTTAAATTGTTATTATTTTTACTAAGTCAATTTTCTCTACCTCCTTTCGCAGCTAAATGATACTGGACATTCGTTGCCAAAAAGAATAATTATTAATTACCATTTCAACACAACGCATTTCAATTATTTTTAAGTTTTACAAACTTAATGTTTCAATAGATTGACATTTAGCTTGGCTTCTATGAAATTGTAACAGAATGTTTCAGAGACATACGCCAAACAACAAACTACGATAAACAGCGTTTACGCGAAATTATTTGTACCAATTTATGTTTCTATTATTCAAATAAAATATAAAGTTTGTTTTGTTTTTAAAATTTCTTTATTTTTTTGTGACATAAAAATGACTTAAAGAAGTTTTTTTATAGATTGGTTTTTGTTTTATTTCTACTATTAAACCCAGATTACGCGTTAGGGGTTCTTAGTGAAGCGCCAAAGTCCAATAAAATATGAACTTTTTCGAATAAATCATATTGAATATATGATGCATGAGAAAAAGTTGTTTACTTCATATTTTGAAGGGGTTTTGCGTTG
>JBEIDK010000200.1:0-4529 GCA_040383485.1 Flavobacteriales bacterium | reverse complement strand
GTCCAGCAAAATTGCGCAACTGGGTATAACCTAAGTAATTTGTACCAATAATTCTTTTCATTAAATTTATTGTTGAATCATTAAATTACATCCTCGTATATCGCTATTATCAAACCTACCTAATATTTCAAATGAACCATCATCATGCACCTTACCCAAATCTTGTGTGGCTATAAATGAACAAGAATTAATATTTGCAAGGTCAATTATATTAATGCCGCCAGAATAATTAGATTCTAATATTTGAAAAGGATCATTCTTATCTCTTACCAAAATATTCATCCATGGTGGGCAATGATACAAACCGCTGCCATAGCTATATGCTTGACTTAACAACTCAGTCATTCCATATTCCGAGTGAATAGAATTTACCCCAAAGCCATTCATCAACAATTGATGCAAATCACTCTTCAAAAGTTCCTTTCGTTTACCCTTCATACCTCCAGTTTCCATTATAATTGTGCTTTTGAGTTGATATTGATATTTATCAATTAAATCTAACAACGCATAACTTACTCCAATTAAAATAGTTTTTTGTCCTTTGGCTTCGAGTGCTAAAAGCTGATTATTTAGTTCAGCAATATTATGAAGGTAGAATCCACTTTGTTGATGATTTGATTTTTCAATTAAGTAGTTAGTCATATATACTAATGATGATCCTTCGCGCTCATAATAGTTTGGTAGTAATGCCAAAATACAATAGTCTTTTATTGAGCCATAAAAAAATTCAAAACCATGCATGAAACTTTTAATATATGTGGACAAGTCCGTAACATAATGCTTACTTAAAACTTGACCTGTAGTTCCGCTACTTGAAAAAACTACTTCACTGTTTATGTTTTTTCCTGTAATGATTTGGTGTGTCTTAAAAAATTCAATAGGTAAAAATGGGATATCATTTAAATTATTTACGTGAATATGATTTTTATTCAAGTATTGATGAAACAAACGATATGGCTCGCATTCAACGGCTTGTTGATGATAAACTTGCAACGCAATTTTTGCAAAATCACTATCGTTTGAAATTGAGAAAATCTCATCAAGCATATTCAATATTATTGTAAGAATTTATACAATACCTTCTCTAATAAGATCCTGAATATGTATGAAGCCTGCATATTCATCATTATCTAAAACCATTAATTGGTTTATATTATGTTGCTTCATTAAATTTAATGCTTCAATGGCTAATTCTTTCGATTGTATTTTTTTGGGGAATGAATTCATAATATCGGAGGCAAATAAATTATTGCTTACCTCATACTTTTCAAGCATTCGCCTAATATCTCCATCAGTAATTACACCATAAATAATTGAGTTATCAACCACTGCTGTTGCACCAAGTCTTTTGCTTGACATTTCAAAAAGAATTTCTTTTATTTTAGCATTAGGACTAACCTGTGGTTTCTGATTATTAATGGATATGTCTCCCACCTTTAAATAAAGCTGTTTGCCAAGTGTACCACCTGGATGAAACTTCGCAAAATCTTTTGCTGTAAATTCTCTCATTTCTAATAACGCTACTGCTAATGCATCTCCCATTGTCATTTGAGCTGTGGTGCTTGTTGTTGGTGCTAAATTATTCGGGCAAGCTTCTCTTTCGACAGTTGTATCTAAAAAAATAGTAGAATTTTTTACTAAATAACTTTCTGCATTGCCACAAATTGCTATTAAATTATTACTGCTACTATTAATGAATGGTACAAGCACTTTTATCTCAGGCGTATTACCACTTTTACTGATACAAATAATTACATCGTCATGCTGAATTATGCCTAAATCTCCATGAATAGCGTCGGCTGCATGCATAAATATACTAGCAGTACCAGTAGAATTTAAGGTAGCAACAATTTTTTGAGCAACAATTGCACTTTTACCAATTCCAGTCACTACTACCCTACCCTTACTTTCATAAATGGTATTGACAGCTTCGTAAAAGGAATCACCGATTTTTTTTGAGATTTCTTTTAATGATTCGGCCTCTAATAAGATGGTATTTTTGGCACTAGCAATAATTTCCTCTTTCTTTTTCAATACTTTATAAAGTTAAATGAACATATTGTATGATTTGCAGTTTTAAAACAAATTAAATTGTATATATTTGAATTAGATTTCAAACATATCATTTTTATTAATTCATATTCAAAAAAAACAATTGGAAACATCAGTGGCAACGAATCACAACTTATCAAAAAACTTACTTAAATATTTTGGTTTTAATAAATTTAAAGGAGACCAAGAAGCAATTATAAATACTTTACTCGACGGACAAGATGTATTTGTTATTATGCCAACAGGTGGTGGAAAGAGTATGTGCTATCAATTACCTGCACTTATTTCTGACGGAACGGCTGTAATTATCTCACCACTTATTGCATTAATGAAAAATCAAGTTGATGCAATGCGCAACTTTGGTTCAGAAGATAATGTTGCTCATTTTCTAAATTCATCATTAAACAAAGGTGAAATTACAAAAGTAAAAAAGGATGTAAGTGATGGGAAAACCAAATTACTTTATGTTGCACCAGAATCGCTTACAAAAGATGAAAACGTTGAATTTTTAAAATCGATAAAAGTTTCATTTTATGCTATTGACGAAGCGCACTGTATTTCAGAATGGGGACATGATTTTAGGCCTGAATACAGAAGACTGAGACCTATTATTGAAGCAATTGGTAAAGCTCCTATTATTGCACTAACTGCTACTGCTACTCCAAAAGTACAACAAGACATACAGAAAAATCTTTCGATGACAGATGCGAAACTTTTCAAATCGTCATTTAACAGAGGTAATTTATATTATGAGGTAAGACCTAAAAATAATGTAAACAAAGAAATTATCAAATACATTAAACAGCACCCTGGCAAATCAGGAATTGTTTATTGCTTGAGCAGAAAAAAAGTAGAAGAAATTGCAGAAACTTTGCAAGTAAATGGTATTAAGGCGGCTCCATATCATGCTGGCTTAGATGCTAATGTTCGTGTTCGAAATCAAGATATGTTCTTGATGGAAGAGGTAGATGTTATTGTTGCCACCATTGCATTTGGTATGGGTATTGACAAACCCGATGTGCGTTTTGTGATACATCATGACATACCAAAATCACTTGAAGGATACTACCAAGAAACCGGGCGTGCTGGTCGTGATGGCGGTGAAGGAAATTGCGTGACATTTTACAGCTATGATGATATTGTAAAGCTAGAAAAATTCATGAAAGGAAAACCTGTTGCTGAGCAAGAAATAGGAAGGTTACTTTTAATGGAAACAGTAGGATATGCTGAAAGCAGTATGTGTCGTCGTAAAATATTACTACATTATTTTGGCGAAACTTATGATGAAAGCAAGTGCAATAACATGTGCGACAATTGCAAACATCCGAAGCAACGCTATAATGCTGAAGAGTATTTAGTAACCATGCTTGAAACAGTTTTGGCAATAAAAGAAAAGTTTAAGCCTAAGCATGTTGTTGATGTTTTAATAGGACGTTCAACATCTGCTACCAAATCATACAAGCAAGAGGCCCTTGAAGAATGGGGACGAGGTGCAGATGAAGATGATAAATTTTGGATGAGTGTTGTAAGACAAGGAATTGTTCATGATTTCTTACAAAAAGATATTGAAAGCTATGGCATTCTTAGCCTAACAAAAAAGGCAAAAGAGTTTTTAAAGAAACCTTACGAAATACAATTTACCAAAGATGTAGATTTTGAAACTGTTGATGATGAAGAAGATTTGGTAATGGCTGGCGCCGGAAAAGGTGGTGGCTTGGACGACACCTTACTAAGTATTTTAAAAGATTTAAGAAGAAAGATTGGGAAACAAAAAAATGTACCTCCTTTCGTAGTATTTCAAGATCCATCATTGGATGACATGGCAATAAATTACCCAATTACCATGGAAGAGATGAAGAATATACAAGGAGTTGGACAAGGAAAGGCAATGCGTTTTGGTCAAGAATTTGTGGATGTTATTGCAAGATACGTTGAAGACAATGATATTATAAGACCAATGGATATGGTTGTAAAATCTATTGTAAACAAATCGACCAACAAAGTATATATCATTCAAAATATTGACCGTAAATTAGATTTAGAAGACATTGCAAAAGCAAAAGGAATGTCGATGAATGATTTGTTATCAGAACTTGAAAGTATAGTATCATCAGGTACTAAAATAAATATTGATTATTACATTGATGAAGAGATTGACGAAGATAAACAAGATGAAGTTTTCGACTATTTTAGAAGCGCAGAAACGGACAGCATTGATGCTGCTATGAAAGAGTTGGGAGAAGAAGATTATACTGAAGAAGAAATTCGCCTTATGCGTATCAAATTCATTTCTGAATTAGGGAACTAGAATACGAAAGGTTTTTATTATTTTTAAAGAGGCTGTCTCAAAAGGGGCAGCCTTTTTATTATTTATTGTTGAAAAGAAAACTAATAAATTTTGAGTGAATTGCTTTTAGGATTATAGAATAGTTTTGATTTTTGCTTAATGATAAAAGGCAAAGTAGTATTCAAACCAT
>JBEIDK010000199.1:0-4531 GCA_040383485.1 Flavobacteriales bacterium | reverse complement strand
TAAGGCTCCATTTAAAAAACTAATACCGCAGTATTGCTTAAATGCAGCCAGTATTATTAAATTTTTTTTATTATATGTATAACAAGGAACACCCCATTTCAATTCTTCAACAAGTCCGCAATCCAATAGTATTTGCCTAAGTATAATTAGTTCTTGTTGCCAATTATTTACCTTACAGTTTGGAGTTGCTGCTAGGTTGCAACGTCCACAGCCATCATTCAAATAAATATCTACCTTATCGTTTTTCATTTACTAATTTAGTTGCAGTTTACTCCCACTCTATAGTAGCAGGAGGCTTACTACTTATGTCGTAAACTACCCTGTTTACGCCTTTTACTTTATTAATAATTTCATTGGAAACTTTTGCTAAAAACTCATATGGCAAATGACACCAATCGGCAGTCATGCCATCAGTACTGCTAACTGCTCTTAGCGCAATTGCATTTTCATAGGTGCGTTCATCGCCCATAACACCTACACTCTGCACTGGTAAAAATATTGCGCCAGCTTGCCAAACTGTATCATAGAGTCTCGCCGCCTTTAAATTACTGATAAAAATAGAATCTACTTCTTGTAACAATTTCACTTTTGATTCTGTAATGTCTCCTAAAATGCGTATTGCTAAACCAGGACCGGGAAAAGGATGTCGCTTTAGTAAAGCATCACTCATCTTCATTGATGCACCCACCCTACGCACTTCATCTTTGAATAGGGCACGCAATGGTTCAACAATTTTAAGTTTCATTTTTTCGGGCAAGCCTCCTACATTATGGTGGCTTTTAATAGTTACAGAAGGACCTTTTACGCTTACACTTTCAATTACATCAGGATAAATTGTTCCTTGTGCCAACCATTTAATATCGGTAAGCTTATGTGCTTCGGCATCAAACACATCAATAAACGTTTTGCCAATTGCTTTGCGTTTTAATTCTGGGTCTTTTAGGTTTTCTAAAGCCTTATAAAATTGATTTTTAGCGTCAACACCAATTACATTTAAACCCATATTTTTATATGAATCTAACACTTCTTCAAATTCATTTTTGCGCAACAATCCATTATCAACAAAAATGCAAAACAAATTTTTTCCAATGGCCTTGTGTAATAAAACAGCTGCTACACTACTGTCAACACCGCCTGAGAGGCCAAGTAAAACCTTGTCGTTTTGCAATTGTTCTTGTAAACTAGCAACTGTTGTTTCTACAAATGAATTAGGTGTCCAGGTTTGTTTTGCTTGACAAATATTTATGATAAAATTTTCTAGTATTTCTTTACCGTGTTCACTGTGGTATACTTCTGGATGAAATTGAATTCCAAAAGTAAATTCATTTTCAATTTCGAATGCACCAACTGGCACATCATGGGTGCTAGCAATAATCTTAAAGTTGCTTGGCAACATTGTAATTGTATCGCCATGACTCATCCAAACTTGAGTATTTAAGGGTATGTTCTTAAATAAAGGATGTGTTTGATTTTTTACTTCGAGGTGGGCTCTGCCATATTCGCGGGTATTTGAAGGTTGCACCTCGCCACCATGAGAGTGGGCAAGTAACTGCGCTCCATAACAAATTCCTAATATTGGAAATTGATTTTGAATATGATTTAAATGTGGTGTAGGTGCCTCAGGATCATTTACAGAACAAGGACTTCCACTTAAAATAACACCTTTCACGGAATGGTTATCTTCGAATACCGAAGCGTTGAATTTTTCAAGAGAAGTGAATGGATGGATTTCGCAGTACACGTTCAACTCCCTGATTCTACGGGCGATTAGCTGTGTGTATTGGCTTCCAAAATCGAAAATTAGTATTGTGTCTTGCATGCGCAAATATATTTATATAGTAAGAGATTAAAAGGAATTATTTTTTTAAACCCAGATTATGCGTTAGAGATTCGTAGTGAAACGCTAAAGCCTAATAAAATATGAACTTTTGCGAATAAATCATATTGGATATATGATGCATGAGGAAAAGTTGTATACTTCATATTTTGAAGGGGTTTTGCGTTGTAATAGAATTTCTAATGTATTTTCTGGGTTAAAGGAAAAAACTTTATTGGAAAAGAGAATGCAATTTTTGGAAACAAAAAAAGCTACCCATGATTGGATAGCTTTTTTAATTCTGGATACAATAAATTTAGAATTTACCTCTATACCCTATTGCCTTATTTATTTTCTTTAACGCGGTTATGTATGCACCTATGCGCATGCTTGTTTTAAACTGTTGTGAGTTGAACCAAACGTTTTCAAAGGCATAAGCCATAGATGCGTCATGCTTAACGTTTACCTCATCTTCTGACCAGTAATGTCCGTATTTATTTTGAACCCACTCGAAATAAGAAACCGTAACACCGCCACCATTAGCTAAAATATCAGGAACAACTACAATTCCTTTGTTATGTAAAATTTCATCAGCGCCAGCCTCAGTAGGTCCGTTGGCTCCTTCCACAATTAATTTTGCTTTTATTTTATCAGCATTTTTAGAGGTAATCACACCTTGTATTGCACACGGGGCAAGTACATCAACATCACAAGTTAACAATTCTTCGTTGGTAATTTCTGTACCACCAGTAAAGCCTTTTAAGGTATTACCATGTGTTTGCGAATATTTTAATGCTTTGTCAATATCAACTCCTTTTTCATTGTATATGGCTGCAGTGTGGTCAGATATGGCAACAATTTTTATTCCTTGTTGATGAAGTAATCTAGCAGCATTAGAACCAACATTTCCAAAACCTTGAACGGCAGCAGTAGCACCTTTACGACTGATACCAATTTTTTTCATTGCTTCTAAAGTAGAAATCATAACTCCACGGCCAGTAGCAGCTTCACGTCCAAGAGAACCTCCTAATGTAATTGGTTTCCCAGTAACTACTCCTGGAGAGTCTTCACCAGTAATTTTATTAAATTCATCTAATATCCAAGCCATTTCGCGTTTTCCAGTGCCCATGTCAGGAGCAGGAATATCTTTGTTTACACCAAATACATCTTGCATTGCGACTGTAAATGCGCGAGTTAAACGTTCTAATTCTCCAACGCTCATTGTACGTGGGTCACATTTAATACCTCCTTTGGCACCTCCGTATGGTAAGTTTGCTACTGCACACTTAAAGGTCATCCAAGATGCAAGTGCTTTAACTTCATCTAAGTCAACATCCATGGCATAACGAATACCACCTTTTGATGGACCAAGATGAGTAGAGTGAACTACACGATAACCTTCAAAAACTTGTACTTTACCATTATCCATTTGGATTGGTAGGCTTACCATAACTTGTTTTTTTGGGCTTCTTAATACTGCCGAAACATCATCTGAAATTTTTAGCTTTTCAACTGCAACGTCTAGTCGCGCCAATACTTCTTCAAAAATACTATGTTTTATTTTGTCTTCTGTGCTTGCTTTTTTACTTGCTGTAGCCATTATAATTTGGTTTTGTATGTTGCATTTTGGGGTGCGAATATATATTTTTTTGGTAAAGCAAAGCATGATTTAGATTTGATAAAAACATTTTAACAGAATTGAACATTTTAAAGACTACAATTAACTTATTGTAACTTGAATAACTTGTTTAGTGTTAATGCAAAAAAATAAGTAAAAAACAAACAGGCTATAATGTTTAAATTTCTTGCACTTTAGAATACCTTTAGTAAGATTTTGTATAAATATCAATAATTAATTAATATAAATGCGCGTAATTCGTTATTGAAAAATAATATTACCTATTAATTAATTTTAATAATAAATACCATGAGAAAAGGAATTTTACTAACGATTGTATCAATATTTATAGGCTTTATAGGCAATGCTCAGACACTGACTTTATTATCTCCACAAGGAGGAGAAACAGTTGCATTTGGCGACTCTCTGCCTATTGTTTGGAATTACACTGGTGTAACAAACATTACACTAAAATATAGTACAAATAATGGTGCTAGCTATACAACTATTGGCACATTTCCGGCGAATACAGGTGGCTTTGGGGCATATGGAACTTATAATTGGTTTGTACCTTCTGTGAGTTCTACTCAGTGCAAGGTTAAAATTGAGAACGCAGCAAATGCTAGTTTAAATGATTTTAATGCTTCTAACTTTACTATTACAACTCCAGGCATCATAACAGTTACTTCTCCTAACGGTGGTGAGTCGTTGAGTGCTAACACTTATCAGAACATAACATGGACACAAAGCAACTTGAGTTCGGCATATGTAAATTTATATTATAGTATTGATGGTGGCACTACTTGGACTTATATTACCTATACGTACGCATCAAATCTTACCTACTCATGGCAAATTCCTGCAGGAACAAACTCAACACAATGCAGAATAAAAATAGAGGATTATAGCAATGCGAGCTACTTTGATATAAGTAATGCTAACTTCACTATAACTACACCAGCCGGAATTAGCTTAACGTCACCGAATGGTGGTGAAAGTATTTGTGCAGGAGCATCAACAAATATTACTTGGACTGCTTCGCAGGTAAATAACATTAAAATTGAGTTAAGTACGGACGCAGGAACTTCATGGGCAAC
>JBEIDK010000198.1:0-4596 GCA_040383485.1 Flavobacteriales bacterium | reverse complement strand
ATGATAAAGCAATTGAATACTATCAAATTGCAATACCATTTGCTAAAAAAGCAGGTGATACACAATCTCTCATTATAATTTACAACAATATTGCTAATATAAATTTTATACATAAAAAAATTGGTTTAGCACTAAAATTAAGTTTAGATGCCTTGAAATCCTCAAAAGAAATAGGAGATAAACAATCAGAAATTGAGGCCATATCATTGATTTCAAGGTGCTATCTTTATCTTAATGATATAAATATGTCCAATTTTTATGCATCTCAAAACTTGTCCCTAGCAAAAGAAATTGGTTCTCTTGCTAATTATAATGAATGCTATTCATTATTAGCGCAAATAGACAGCGCTCAAGGCAATTACAAAGAAGCCTTAGTACATTATAAACTATCCATTATTTATCGCGATAGCATAGAAAATAAAGAAAATACCAAGAAGATTGTAGAGGCTCAAATGAATTATGATTTTGATAAAAAGCAAACAGCCGATAGCATAAAAGTATCTGCCGATAAAAAAGTATTACATGCACAAATAGCCCAACAAAAAACACAGCGTAATGGCTTTGTAGTTGGTTTTGGGTTGGTGTTATTGTTAGCAGGTTTTATTTTTAGAAACTACAAACAAAAACAAAAAGCTAACTTATTATTAGAGGAAAAAAACATTGCCATTACCTCACAAAAAGAAGTAATTGAAGAACAAAAGAAAACTGTTGAAGTAAAACAAAAACAAATAGTTGATAGTATCAATTACGCCAAACGTATTCAAGAAAGTATTTTAATCCCTGAACAGACCATACAACAGCATTTGCCAAATTCATTTGTTCTTTTTATTCCGCGCGATATTGTGAGTGGCGATTTTTATTGGTTTCATCAACAAGGCAATCAGAGCATTGTTGTGTGTGCCGATTGCACAGGACATGGCGTTCCCGGTGCATTCCTAAGTATGGTGGGTAGCACCCTACTCAACGAAATTGTTGTTCACAAAAAAATAACCGACCCTGCTAACATCATGAAACAATTGGCTGCTGGAGTTTCTGACACACTCAAGCACAAAGAAAAAGATGAAATGGATACAGATGGAATGGACATTAGCATTTGCACTTTTAATAATAATGAGTTACACTTTGCAGCAGCCAACAATCCAATTTATGTAGTCAATCAAAAAGGATTGCAGGAAATAGAACCACAAGTAAATTCTATTAATGGTATTTTTGAAATGAATGGAGATGAAAAAATAGAAAGTATAAAGTTATCGCCAGAAGCAGGTAGCATGATATACATGAGCACCGACGGTTTTGCTGACCAGCCAGGACAGGCAACAAAAAAGAAATTATACTCGGCAGGTTTCGAAAAAATGCTTATTGAATTGCATCACTTGCCCTTGCAAGAACAAAAAGAAAAACTAACCACCTTTTTCAATGAATGGAAAGGCAACCTAAAACAACACGACGATATTTTGGTAATGGGTATTAGAGTGTAATATGTAATTCTAAAAATACAGCGCGTAATTGCGAACGCAGTGCAGCAAAACGAAGCAGCTTCATCACCTTAAGAAAACTTTTGTTGATAATCTCTAAAAATACGCAAGCGCATTTCTAGTGCAATATGTACTTCTTAATTCTTCTCATTCCAAAACTAAGCTGAGTTTTATTCTTTACAATTAAACAATATGCTACTTTAATTTCTAATCAGGCTTTAGTAAAATTTGTTTTTGTACTGTAGCGGAAAATTAGGTTTTTGTATTAGAGTTGTTTTTTTACCTATTGATACTTTGTTCCTATTAAAGTTCTAAAAGTATAATGTCAATTTGCGGTATATTCTCAAAATCTTTATCGGCAGTAATTAAGGTTAATTTATTCTGTATTGCAGAAGCAGCAATTAATGCATCGGGTAATTTAATTTTTTGCAGCTGTTTTAATTTTATCGCTTGTGCTTTTATTTGAGGATTTAAATCAATGATAATACAGTTGTCTAACAATTGCCGAATTACCTTTTCTTCATTTGCCGTAATCCCTTTTTTTCCTAACAATTCAATTTCGGTTACAAATGAAACCGCGAAAGTGTATTTGGCAAGAAGCGCAGCTTCTTCGATACCTTCAAGCAAATAAATTAAAAAGTTTGTATCGGCTAAAAAGGCAACATCAGTCATTCCTCATTTCCTTTTGATATGATAAACCATCAATACCTCTTTTGAGAGCACCAACAAAATGTTGTAAATTTTTTGGTTTAGGCTTTATATCCTTTAGCAACTTGCTTAAGTCCTTTAGCTTAGTATCTTTTTGAATTCTTATTACCATAGTCTGTATTTATTTTTGTGCTAAAATACTATTCCATTTTTATTTAAAAAACTTTCATCGACTCTCCTATTTTCGGCGCTATCCTTTTTCAATGAATGCAAAGGCAACCTAAAACAACACGACGATATTTTGTTAATGGGTATTAGAGTTTAATATTGCGAATCAAGGGTTGGAGTTCACTTTGAGTTTGCTGATTACTTGAACAATAATATCATTGCAGCGTATGCCGCAATGATAGCCATATGAACACTTAAAAAAAATCAACCATTAATTCAGATTAATAAATATATTCGACTTTTAAATTTAAACAGAAAATAATATGGAAGTTGCATCAAATAACACTTCTTTTTTCAACGAGTTGTTCAGCAAACTCAACGAATATCAGCTCAGCTATGCCTACAAAGGCGACTTTACAAAAGATTTAACCGACAACATTCTTGAGCTTGCCGAAACCGGAATGCAAACCGAAAGTGAAAATAACTCTACCAAAAAGAAGGTTTATTTTATAATGGTAGAGTCCTTACAAAACATTACAAGGCATCAAGGTTCGCCCGAAACAAAAATGTTGGAGGGTTTCTTTTCGATGAATAAATATCCTGGTGGTTATCTAGTAACTTCTGGAAACATTGTTGAAAATAAAGACATTGATGTTTTAAAACAAAAGCTAGATAAAGTAAATTCATTAGATGGAGCGCAGCTTAAAGAACTCTATCAGGAAATGTTAACCGAAGGTGGTTTTTCATCTAAAGGTGGTGCAGGACTTGGACTGATTGAAATGGCACGTAAGTCGGGCAACAAATTGGTTTACCATTTTCAGAAAGTAAGTGTTGATTATTCTTACTTCTATTTCCAATGCAACATTGCCAACAAAAATGCAGAACAATTAGATACTGAAGTTGTAAGCAATAATGATACACTTGCTGTAACCATGTCAATGCACAAAACTATCATTGATAATAACCTCAAGTTATTTTATCACGGACAGTACGGACATGAAAACATTAAGAGCATACTTAAAATGACTGAAGGTGGCGCTTTTGAATCAGATAATGTACTGTTCAAAAAAACAACCTTTGCTATCATGATAGAAATGCTTCAAAACATTTGCTATCACGGCGTTTCAAAAAATGAAAACGAAAATGAAAAGCCAGGCTTGTTTATGGTTTCTGAACATGAAAACTATATTGAACTTATTACTGGTAATTATGTTCATAATTCGAAACTAAGTTTAATTGAAACAAGAATTGAGTATATGAATAAATTAAACATTCAAGAATTAGAGGCATTGTTTTTAGAAGTTATAGTAAAAGAAAAGGACGACAACTCTCCAGGAGCTGGCTTGGGCTTTATTGACATACGCATGAAAACAGGTAACAAAATACAATTGAGTGTACAACCTTATAACAACCAATTAAGTTTTATAACCATAACAACATCTATAAATTTTTAATCGAAAACATGAATTCAATTAACATTGCAGCAACCGATGACACTCCATTAGTAAGTTTTAATGAAACAGATAGTAGTTTAAAAATTTCGGGACGTTCAATGCCAGAAGATGCTATCTCATTTTATACACCAATTATTCAATGGCTTGAAGAATGCCACACAACAGGTTTTGTTTTATCACAAATTGATTTTCATTTTGAGTTCCTAAGCACTTCATCTACCAAGCAGGTAATGAAAGTATTTCAAGTTATTGATAGAATAAATATAGCTAGCGAAGTGAAAGTAAATTGGCTTTACGATGTTAACGATACCAATATGAAACGAACAGGAGAATTATTAATAAAGCTAGTGCAATTTAAAATGAATTTTAGTGAGGTGGGTGTAGTATAATAAGTTAGGCACACTTAAATTCCTCTTGTTGGGTATAGGTTTCTTTACCAGTTGCTTGTAGTCTTTTGTTCTTTCTGTTTACGTCTCCATAATACGTAGCGCTAAATGTCTTCTAATGTGCAAGCAGCATGTTCTGTGCTGTGTATAGCAGAATGACCAAATAGGAAAATTATATATTGATAAACTGACAAAAAACAATTCCATTTTTGTTCATAGTTGCTTCTGGGTTCTGAAATATGTTTCAGAGGTAGTTTAAGGTTGAGGTTGGCCAGGACATCCGCCACGGGCAGAACACGCCACATTCAGTTAAACTTTTACTATAAGGTGTTCTTTTATTATGCGTCATTGCGAACGCAGTGAAGCAATCTCTGATAAGTGCCTAAGACTGCTTCATGCTTCGCAGTGACGAGTTACATTGAGAGACGGTTTCATTCTTCGCAATGAAGAGTTGTCTGAAAGACT
>JBEIDK010000197.1:0-4618 GCA_040383485.1 Flavobacteriales bacterium | reverse complement strand
GCAACAATCTCATCAATTTCTTTTCTAATTGATATCATTGCGTCACAAAAACGGTCAAGTTCCACCTTTGGTTCGCTTTCTGTTGGTTCTATCATTAAAGTATCATGAACTGGAAAAGATACAGTAGGTGCGTGAAAACCGTAATCCATTAATCGTTTTGCAATATCAGCAACCTCTACATGAGCAGTGCGTTTAAATTCTGAACAATCTAAAATCATCTCATGAGCACATCTTCCATTTTTACCTACATATAATGTTGGATAAAAGTCTCGTAATCTTTCTTTAATATAATTTGCATTTAGTATTGCCATCTTGGTAGAATTTGTAACACCTTCAGCACCTAACATTTTAATATATCCGTAAGATATTAGAAGAATTGATGCGCTACCCCAAGGAGCAGCAGAAACTGGTGTAACACCTTTAGCACCTCCAGTAGCAACTACTGGGTGAGAAGGTAAAAATGGTTTTAAATGAGATGCAACGCCAATTGGCCCCATGCCAGGACCACCACCACCGTGAGGAATAGCGAATGTTTTATGTAAGTTTAAGTGACATACATCTGCACCAATGTTTCCTGGACTAGTTAAACCAACTTGTGCATTCATATTGGCACCATCCATATAAACTTGCCCTCCATTTTCATGGATAATATTTGTAATTTCTATAATCGATTCTTCGTAAACACCATGGGTACTTGGATATGTAACCATTAAGCAAGACAATGTTTCCTTGTATTTTTCAGCTTTTTCTTTTAAATCAGCCATATCAACATTACCTTTATCATCACATTTTACAACAACAATATTCATCCCAACCATAGCTGCAGAAGCAGGATTGGTGCCATGTGCTGATGAAGGAATTAAGGCAACAATTCTTTGATTATCTCCTCTACTTAAATGATATTCGCGTATTACTAACAAGCCAGCATATTCTCCTTGAGCACCAGAATTTGGCTGGAAACTCATTCCTGCAAATCCTGTAATTTCACATAAATCTCTTTCAAGTTCATCAATCATTTCCTTATAACCTAAGGTTTGATTGCTAGGAGCAAAAGGATGCAATCCAGCAAATTCAGGCCAAGAAACAGGATAAAGTTCTGAAGCAGCGTTTAACTTCATGGTACAACTTCCCAAAGAAATCATACTGTGAACCAATGATAAATCTTTGTTTTCAAGCTTTTTAATATATCGCATCATTTCGGTTTCTGAATGATGAATATTGAAAACTTGATGGGTTAAAAAACTAGAAACGCGCAACAAATCCGTATTCAGAGCAATTGAGGCATTTGAAATGTCTTGTGAAGATTTAGGATTAAAATTCTTTGAGACTGCATTTGCAAAAATTTCTAACAAATTATTTATGTCTTCGGCCAATGTTGTTTCATCAAAACTTAGTGATATTGAATTATGAGCATATCTTAAATTAATCTCTTTAGCCACTGAAGCATTTTCAATTGCTTGAATTTGCTGAGCATCTAAATCGGCTATTGTAACTGTATCAAAAAATGATGCATTAGTTTTATAGCCCATTGCATTTATTTCTTTGGCAAAAAGGCTTGCATTCTTATGTATTTTCAATGCTATTTGTTTGATACCAATAGGACCATGATATGCTGCATACATACCAGCCATTATTGCTAATAATGCTTGTGCTGTGCATATATTTGATGTTGCCTTGTCACGTCGAATATGTTGTTCTCTAGTTTGCAATGCCATGCGCAAAGCTTTGCTTCCATTGCTATCAACAGATACACCAATTATTCGTCCCGGGATTAATCTTTTATAGTCTTCTTTACAAGCAAAAAAAGCTGCGTGAGGGCCACCGAAACCCATTGGTACCCCAAATCTCTGAGAATTACCAACAACACAATCTGCACCCCACTCACCTGGAGGTGTTAGTAAAGCTAAACTCATAATATCAGCAGCAACTACAACTCCAGCTTCAACTGCATGTGCAGCATCAGTAAATGCTTTGTAATCATTGTGCACATCGCCATTCATTGCCGGATATTGTAATATAGCTCCAAAGAATGAATTATCGAATTTGAATGTTTTATAATCGCCAATTACTAATTGTATATTTAATGGTGTTGCACGAGTTGTTAAGAGTGCAATTGTTTGTGGAAAACATTCATCACTTACAAAAAACTTCTCAGTACCTCTCTTTACTGATTCACGGCTTCTATTGCTGTGCAACATAATCATTGCTTCAGCAGCAGCTGTTGACTCATCTAATAAGCTTGCGTTTGCAATTGGCATGGCAGTTAAATCCATTACCATTGTTTGGAAATTTAAAATAGCTTCTAAACGTCCTTGAGCAATTTCCGCTTGATAAGGGGTATAAGCGGTATACCATCCTGGGTTTTCGAAAATATTTCTTCGTATTGGACTTGGTGTTATTGTATCATAATATCCTAAACCTATATAAGATTTAAATACTTTGTTTTTTGAGGCAATGTTTTTTAAATTCTTTAAATATTCAAACTCCGTTTGCGCAGGAGACAAATTTAATGACTTTTTTAACCTGATTTGTGCAGGTACAGTTTCATCAATCAAAGCATCCATACTAGATGCATTAATTTTATTAAGCATTTCGGTAACATCACTTTCTGATGGTCCAATGTGGCGATGTGAGAATGAATCGTGTTGCATTTTTAATGTTTGAAATTTTGGATTGCGAAGATAAAACAAATTCTTAGTAGAATAGTTCAAAAATAACTGTAATCTACTTGGATGGTATTTCAAGGTTTAAAATTAAGTAATTTAAACTTTGAAAAAGGGTCAATTTAGAGATAATCTTTTAAGAAAGGCTCCATTTCAAGTTCAATATCTTTGCGGAGTTGCATTAGCTTTTTTGCATAATGTTCAAGATGTTTCTCTTTTTCTGTAGTTGCTTCCCAAGGTCTAACATTTTGAGGTTTTCCGTCTTCATTAACTGAAACAAAAACAATTACACAATGAGTCGTTTTATTGAATTCGTACTCGGAAATTTTTCTTGAATATACATCAACTGCAATATGAATGCTAGTGGTACCAGTATAAATTACTTTAGCAATTACTTTTACCAAGTTTCCAATTAATATGGGTTTAAAAAATCTAATGCCTCCCACATAAATTGTAACAGCATATCCTTCTGCCCATGATGAAGCGCAAGCAAAAGCCGTTTGGTCAATCCACTTCATTACAGCACCGCCGTGCACCTTGCCTCCAAAATTTACATCGGTAGGCTCACTTATAAACTGAAAGGTTATTTTGTTTTCGCGACTATTCATGTATTGAGTTAGTTATTAGATGTAAAGAAGCAAAAAAATGTTTAGATAACTATTATTAACTTATAACTGAAAACTGAGTAATCAACTACATGATTAACAAAAATGAAAATAGATTTATCAAACTTAATTATTTTCCCTTCTAAGTATTTACTCAAATCTTCAAATAAATATGAAACTAATCTATTAAACTTCTCTATCAACAAAAGCTAACCTATGTAATTCTGAAACCTCTATGGTTCTGAAACTAAATTCGGTTGTAACTTTACCAACTATTTTATAACAACCTTTGCCTCTGAATGGGAAAGCCGATGCTGATGGAGGGAAATGCACAGTATCAAGCCACATACCTTCTTGGTCAATGAATGTTCCGAAATACATGCGTTGTCCACTACTTGTTCTTGTTGGTTTTGTTGTAACTAAATAGCCTACAATTTCAATTAATTTATTTTCGAAATGCATCAAATCTTTGCTCATTAGTGTTGACTTTATTGGCTCTTTCAATAAAGAGAATGGTGTATTTAAGGCATACCCAAATAATTCTATTTCATCAAACATATCATCAATATTAGAGTTGTGTAATGCAGGCAATTCATAGGTTTTAGGAGCTTCATCAAACAAATGTTTTGTACCAGAGATTTTTTTTATTGGGTTCACTATTGAGTGCACCTCCCACAGCAATTCCTTTTTTGTTTTACCTGTAAATCTGAATGCATCGGCACGAATTAAAATACGAATTTGTTCTAAACTTATAGGTACGCGTTTTGTAAAGTCGTATAGATTTATGTAAAAACCATTTGCATTTCTTTCTTGAATGATAAGCGTAACAGTATGGTGTTCAATTTCAGCAATTAAACTTAATGATAGATAAATAATTTTGCCATCAATTACATACTCATTGCTGCTTACATTTATACACGGTGCCACTATAGTTGCTCCATGCAATCGTGCTTCGTGTACATAAAATTCCGCACGGTAAAAACCTCCGCCGTTATTAAGCGTTGCCACCATGTATTCTAGCGGGAAATAAGCTTTTAAAAATAAAGCTTGAAAACTTTCAACAGCATAACTAGCAGAGTGCCCCTTAGAAAATGCATAATTGGCAAAACTTTCTATCTGCGTCCATATATCAAATATCGTTTTTGAATTGTATCCTTTTGCTTCGCAGTTCTTGAAAAAATTTTCACGAACCTTATCAAATTCATTTCGTTTTTTAAACTTCCAACTCATTCCACGTCTTAAGTAATCGGCCTCGGCTAAGGTGAGTCCCGCAAAAAAATGTCCTACCCTAATTACATCTTCTTGATAAACCATTACACCATACGTCTCATGCAACAATTCATATAATTC
>JBEIDK010000196.1:0-4731 GCA_040383485.1 Flavobacteriales bacterium | reverse complement strand
TCTGATGTATATGTTGCTGTAACAAATGCTTTTTTGTATAAACTTTGAAAAGTAAATACTTGAGAATCCATAATTGATTTGTACGATTCATCAACACTTATTTTAATATTTCCTGAAGTAGGAGTTTCGCTATCCTTCTTGCTAACATTATTGTTGCAGGACAATACAATTAGCGAAATAAAAAAGATGCAAATACTATAGTTGACTATTTTCATGGTTCTGTATCTGATTTTTTTGTTCTAAAAAGTCGCATTGTCATCCAAGCTCTAAACGCAGCATAAACAAGAATAGCAACTCCAACGAAGGTTTTTTTGTCGCCAAGTTCATTTGCAAAAGCATTGGTAAAAATTAAGGTTAAGCCCATTACAACAAATAAAAAAATCATTGCAATGCCCGAATAAAAAGCAAACTGACGCATGTCTATAATTTAAAATTGAGCTTCAAATGTAGAAACAAATTTTATTTAGCAAGGTAAATACATCCACCAATGCTATCAGTTTTTGCACCTGTAACACTTTTTAAGGTATTGGGTATCTCTAAAAATCGCAATAGACCCAAGAAACCAAAGGCAATTGCTTCCTTAAATTCAATTAACTGTTTGCTACCAACAATGATTTCAGCATTACTTTTTTTAGTTAATAAATCAATTAAATATGTGTTATAAGCTCCTCCGCCTGTTATTAATATCTTTTTTAAAGGAACATATTTATCAATGATTGTTGAGATGCTCTGGGCAATGTGTTCCGAAAAAGTTGCTAGCTTATTTTCGATGCTATCATGGCATGAGTCAAGGATTGGCAATAAAATTTCATTCAACCATTCATATCCTAATGATTTTGGAGGTAATTTATTGATGTATTCTAAGCTATTCAATTCATTCAATAATGATGCATTTACTATACCAGATTTGGCTATAACACCATTGTAATCACAAGCAATATTAATCATGTTTGCTAAATAATTTAAGACAGTATTTACTGCACATATATCAAAAGCAATCCTCTCATTATTATAATCAAAACTAATATTTGCAAAGCCACCCAAATTTATGCAAGCATCGTATTCCGAAAATAAATATTTATCGGCTATTGGCACGAGTGGCGCACCTTGCCCACCATGCGCTACATCGGTAGTCCTAAAATCACATATGGTTGTTATGTTTGTTATGCTAGCAATTGTAGCTCCACAACCAATTTGTGAGGTGTAGCCTTGTTCAGGATTATGGAATATTGTTTGACCATGAGAAGATATTAACTCAGGTTTGCAATGGTATTTTATCTTAAATTTATTGACTTCATCAGCACAAAATTTTCCAAATTGTTGGTGCATTATTGCATATTCTAAAGCGCTTAAATTTCCAATGTTTTTAATTTTAAAAGCATATTCAGGGCTGTATAATATTGTTTCGGCATTTAATAATTCATACAGCCATTTGTTGTCTTTTTTTTGAAACGAAATATGCGCAATGTCAAGACCGTCAAGCGATGTGCCGCTCATCAATCCAATAATGTGATATGAAGTTTTAGTGTCCAATTTTATTATGGTTCATAGGTACTAGTATTTACAAACATTTCAAAGGACTATCAGGTATTATTTAAACAATTTAATTGCTTTATAATTCTACTTTTGAAAATTATTTATTTTATGAATAGAAAAGAATGGATTTTGATGTTGCTTTTAGCATCAATAAATTTTACCCATATTTTAGACTTTATGATTATGATGCCATTGGGAAATGGCCTCATGCGTGATTTGGGTATAAATCCAGAAGCGTTTAGCTGGTTAGTTTCATCGTACGTATTTAGTGCGGGTTTCGCAAGTATTACGGCTTCTTTTTTTATTGATAGGTTTGATAGAAAGCGTGCATTAATATTTGCCTATATAGGATTTATGTTAGGTACTTTGGCTTGTGTATTTGCTAATTCATATGGCACATTATTAAGTGCACGAATTGTTGCTGGGCTCTTTGGTGGACTCATAGGCGCGCAAGCACAATCAATTGTAGCCGACTATTTTGCTTATGAGCGCAGAGCAGCCGCTATGGGTATTTTAATGGCTGGATTTTCAGTAGCCTCTGTAGCTGGCGTTCCTATTGCTTTAAAGCTTTCAACAATTTATGACTGGCATGCCCCATTTATTATGGTAGTTGCAATGGGTGCAATAGTTGTTCCATTACTGTTGATTTATATACCCACTATGACAGGGCATTTAAACAAATTAAATGATAAGCCTTCACCGTTTTTTGCATTTAGAAATGTGATTGAAAATAGAAATCAGCGCAAAGCAATGTTGCTCACATTTGCCGTTCAAGCAAGCCATTTTAGTATTGTTCCATTTATTGCCCCGTCGCTTGAATGTAATGTTGGGCTTGATAAAGATGAGGTGAGTTTAACTTATTTTTTAGGCGGTTTGTTTACCTTTTTCTTATCGCCATTGGTTGGTAAAATTGCCGACAAAAAAGGAAAACATTTGGTATTTACAGTATTTGCATCGTTATCGGCATTGGTGCTTTATATATTTACTAACCTTAGTTCATCATTACCGCTCTATGTTGTGTATACCATTACTACATTGTTTTTCATTTCCTCAACAGGACGTTTTGTTCCAATGCAGGCATTAATATCAAGTGTGGTAACGCCGCAACAAAGAGGAGGTTTTATGAATTTAAACGCCTTTGTAAGCCAAGTGGCATCTGGCATTGGTGCTATGCTTGCCGGTTACATTGTAGTAAAAAAAGAAAATGGAACATTATTAAATTATAACTATGTTGGATTTTTTGCCATTGGATTATGCCTTGTAAGCATTTTTTTAGCTTCAAGAATAAAGGCAATTTCATAAATTTATCATTATCAATTAAAAACTATTTTTAAAAATGAATATTGTAATAACAGGCGCAAGCAAAGGAATAGGGTTCGAATTGGTAAAGCTTGCCGTAGCAAACAACAATAAAGTATTTGCAATTTCTAGAAATACAGATTCTTTAAAAGAACTTGCAATAACAAATTCGCAAAACTTATGCTGTATTAATGCAGATTTATCGGTAGGGTCTGATGTATTAAAAGTAAAAAATGAAATAGCATTGCAAGTTAATACCATCGATGTTTTGATAAATAATGCTGGTGCTTTGTTAAATAAACCATTTTCGGAAATTACGAATGACGACTTAAATAAGGTTTATTCCACCAATGTATTTGCGCCATTTTTACTTACACAAAAATTACTCCCCTTCATTGAAAAGTCTACCATCAAACACATTGTAAATATAAGTAGTATGGGAGGTGTAGGAGGTACCTCTAAATTTGCTGGGCTAAGTGCTTACAGCAGTAGTAAAGGAGCATTGAGCATTTTAACGGAGTGTTTGGCGGAGGAGTTTAAGCCACAAAACATTATTGTAAATGCTTTGGCATTGGGGGCTGTAAATACAGAAATGTTGCAAAATGCTTTTCCTGGATACATTGCTACTACACAAGCAAGTGAAATGTCAGAATACATTTACAAATTTGCAACTGAACATTACAAATTTTATAACGGTAAGGTATTGCCAGTTTCAAGTTCTACACCATAGCATATTGGTTTTTTCATTAAAAAGATAATATGCACATAAGGGTTGCTTTATATTCTTAACACCTACTCCTTCACCAACTTAACTACACTGCCACCATTTACTTTTGCAAAGTAAATACCTTTGGGCAAAGCAGCCCCTCCAACCTCTCCGCTAGTAGCGGAAGAGCTTACATGATGTGTTAGACATACTTCACCTAAAATATTGTAGATAGTTATTATTGAATTTTTTGGCAAGTTGCTATAGTATAATTTATCCTTTACGGGGTTTGGGTAGAAGGTTACGCTTCCCTCCCCTTTGGGGAGGGCTAGGGTGGGGCTTGTCAATACATCAAAATTATTTTGCGTTGTGTTGGTTATAATGGCTGGATTATAATCGAAATAAATGTACGCGGTGTTTTTGATGTTAGAGCCATTTGGTAAATTTTGCAAGGGTTTTATGCGGTATTGGTAATACCCCATGCTACCATCATAATTGCTGGTGCTATCAGGCAACATAATGTTGTTGAAGCGTATATTTAACATCCTGCCATTTAAAGCGGTGGTAGCTGTATGCGAAGCTCCTAAAAACTCAAATGTGTTAATGTCTAATTGTGTATCCAATGTATCGCGTAAGCGGATGTTGAAAGCTGGTGCTGTTCCTGTGTTTTGAAAGTGGATGGTATAAGTAAACCAATCGTTGTAGCCAGGCAATACGTTTGTTGGATACACTTCCTTCATGTTAGGGTCGTACGAGTTCACCACATTATAGCAAAAAGTGTAGGTGTTGTTTGTTGTATCGGCATCAGTTGGTGTAGTTGTAATTGCAACATTTACACATATTTGTTGCCCAGCTTGTGCGGTAGTATCAGTAAGTAATTGCATACCAAACGAGGAGGGTGTAATGTTGTTGAAATTGCTAATGTTATAGGTAAAAGTATTGCCGTTAACTATTGGTATTAAAGCACCAGCGGTTGGTGCATCATAAGTAACAGGCCCACTAACATTTATGGTAACTGTGCCTGAATAGTTTGTATTTGTGCAATTCAAATTATACCAAATTCCATCATTCGCCAAATTAGTATTTACAGTATGCACTTGCCCTGGAAAAACCCAACCTTGGCGGGTTACAGCATGAACCTGCATATCAAAAGCAGAATCACATACCACAGGAAAATTAATATTGGCTAT
>JBEIDK010000195.1:0-4732 GCA_040383485.1 Flavobacteriales bacterium | reverse complement strand
TGAGCGCTCTTGCCCATTGCACCAATAAATAGTAACATGGTAATGGCTACCATAACTGATTGGTTCCCCGGAAAGTTTTTGGCACCAGCAAATACTGTTGCAAAATCAATTCCACCGAAAGTGGTAAATATTAAAATGATGCCTAGTAAGAAACCTAAATCACCAATGCGATTCATGATAAATGCCTTTTTAGCGGCAGCACTATAGTTGATATTCTTGAACCAAAAACCAATGAGTAAATATGAACATAATCCTACACCTTCCCATCCTACAAACATTACTAAATAGTTTGAGCCAAGTACTAACAGAAGCATGAAGAAGATGAATAAATTTAAATATGAAAAAAACTTATTCTGATGTTCGTCGTCATGCATATATCCTGCAGAATAAACATGAATTAAGAAACCTACTCCGGTAATAACTAATAAGAAAACAGAAGAAAGAGGGTCGATAAGAAATGACATGGAAATCTTTAAGTTACCAGCTGCCATCCAAGTAAACAAGTCGTAGGTTGCACTAGCACTGCCATTTTTGCCTACTAAACTAAAGAATAATACACATGATATTGCAAACGAAATAAATACAGCGCTCGAAGCAATAATAGCTCCCATTTGCTTACTTAAATTATTTTTTTGCCAGGCTAAAATAAAAAAGCCTAAAAGAGGAAATAGTGGAACAAATTGTACTAATTGGGTCATTTCTTTAGTTTAAAATCTATAATTCAAAAAAATAATAATAACTTAATTTTTAATGTTGCTTAGTAAGTCAATATCTACAGACTTTGTATTGCGATAAATCATCATTAAAATAGCTAAACCTACAGCTACTTCGGCAGCAGCAACAGCCATAATAAAAAATACGAAAACCTGTCCAGCACCGTCGCTTCTATAGGTTGAGAAGGCTGCTAATAAAAGGTTTACTGCGTTTAACATTAACTCTATACTCATAAAAATAATTATGGCATTGCGTCTATATAGCACTCCCATAACTCCAATCACAAATAATATAGCACTCAAAAAAATATAGTTGTTAAGCGGAATTCCGTGTAAAGTTTGTATCAGTTGATTACCCATAATCTTAAATTTTAAAAGGCAAATCTAAAATTTTGAAATGAAATGCCAATAACAATTACATCAATTATTTTGCAATTGAATTTTCATAAGGTGTCCTTTGTAAAATTGACCTTCCTAATGTTATTTCATCAGTGTATTCTAATTCATTACCTACCGATACTCCTCTCGAAATAGCAGAAATTTTCACATCAATGTCCTTTAGTTTTTTAAAAATAAAAAAGTTTGTTGTATCACCTTCCATAGTAGCTGAAAGGGCCATGATTATTTCTTGTGTTTCAGCTAATACTGACCTTTCTATTAATGTATTAATATTTAAGTCACTCGGAGCAATACCGTCCATAGGTGAAATTAAACCTCCTAACACATGGTATAAACCTTTAAATTGATTGGTGCTCTCAATGGCTACAACGTCTCTAAAATCGGCAACCACACATATTATTGAACTGTCTCTATTTTTATTATTACAAATTTCACAAATTATAGTATCGCTAATGTTATGACAGGTATTGCAATATTGCATTTGACTGCGCATTTTAATAAATGAATTTGCAAATTGCTCAACTTCATCTGTATCGCGTTTTAATAACTGTAGAGTTAGGCGCAATGCTGATTTTTTGCCAATACCAGGTAAGCTGCTAAAGGCATTTACAGCATCTTCAATAAGTTTGGATGAATAATTCATTTAAAAAAAATGGTTTGACAATATTACTAAATCAGATTTAGCAATACTAAAACTTATATATAAACTGCATAATAAAACTTCTAGGAGGAGCAATTAGTGCAGGCCTTTCGGCATATTCATTATTTAATAAATTTCTAACTATAAACGATACTGAAGCATTTGAATTTAATGCATAAATTAGTCTGGTATCAATCACCCAAACATCCTTGTTTGCTTGTTTCTTAGTGTAATAATCAATAGATTTAAAAAGGAAGACAAACGCTTGGTCAATATTTACAACGTAGGTATTGTACCTAACATAACCCCCTATGGTAAAGTTTTTCCAATTAATTTCTAGGTCTGCCTTTGCCGATTGCAGGTACCTATATTTTAATACATTTTGAGTTGTATCTGAATACCTAAGTCTTTTGTTTACTGGTGAAAGGGTATCAAATTGTAAATCGATTGGCAATGTGTATGTATATCCACCAGTTAAATTTAAATTTACTTTACCAATATTTCCTTTGGCAAAAATAGTTGCATCAATACCTTTTATTAAAGCATCTGTTACATTGCGCGATTGAAAGCCAAATGGATTTTTATTTTGAGGAAAAAAATCGAAAACAAACTCCATCATATTATTGTATCGTGTATAAAAACCAGCAATGTCAACCATACCAAGCCATTTGCCTATTTGCCAGTTTTGTTTGAGTCCTAGTTCAGCATTCCAACCACTTTCTGGTTTTAAGTTAGCGTTCGGTACAATATTTACTGCCGAAACAGAAGTACTAATAAACTTTTCGCCAATGGTAGGAAACCGATAGCCCATACCGTATGATGCCCTAATAAATGTTGCCTTACCCACTTGATAATTAATACCAATTCTGCCTAAAGGTTTGGAGTTTGCTTGTATGGTATCAAGCTTGTAATATTCAAACCTACCACCTAGTGTTAACCATAATCTTTTGCTTAGCTTTTCATCGGCTTGTGCATAATAAGCAAGGTTTAATGCGTTATGATTGTTATATAAATCGGATGTTACAGAACTTTGATTTGCAACAGCTCCAATACTTATATTTAGTTGGTTAAAAAACTTTTTTTGAATTTGAAATTCATTGTAATATAATTTAGCATTAGAACCTTGATTTTGATTATTGATATTGATGGTATTAAAAAACCTATTCCTCAAGCTAAATTTATATCCTGATGAGCTGGTATAATTTATATAAGGATCAATGTTATATCTATATGACGAGTAAGAACTTAGAGTAGTTGCAGGAGTGTCAAGGCCGCCGCTCGGAGTTAAGTAACTTAATGTATCGGGTCTGTAAATACCTAGCGAATCACTAAATCCTTTATTATCTAGTCCCCACAGAAAAAAAGTGGAACCTCTAGATGCTTGGGCATTCACATTTAGTCCAACAAATAAATTTTCTATGTTTTTAAACCTGTATCTTAAGTTCGTATTCATTCTTGCACGGGTATTATAGCCTCCTTGCAAATAGCTGTCATCACTAAAATAATTACCGCCAACAACAAAATCTAATTGTTTTATTTTTCTGCTATGAAAAAAGTTGATGTGGTTGGTTTTTTGAATGTTATTTCGCCACCATTTAGAGTAACTATTTTTTGGTGAATCATAAAATCCCTGTTGAATAACAATATTAGTTTGCGGTGTGTTCCTCGGAAAGGCTGTTCTAAAGTTTATAACACCATTTAAGGCCGATGAGCCATATAAAGCTGACGAAGCGCCTTTAATTACTTCTACTTGTTCGCAGTTTTCAATTGGTAAAAAGTCCCATTTCACATCTCCAGCGTCAGCACTTAGCATTGGCATATCATCAACCATTACCAAAACCCTACTGCCTGCACCATAGCTCCAGCCACTGCCACCTCTTATGTTTGGCTGCCCATCAATAACATCAACACCTGGTGTCCTTTTTAGTATGTCATCAATTTGTGTTAAACCAGCATTTTGTATTTGTTTTGGTTTAATTACTGATATAGATACAGTCTCTTCATTAATATTTTTTTCAAATCTACTACCACTAATGGTAATTGCATTAAGCTCGTTGGCTAAGCCTAACAATTCAAAATCAATAGTAGTATTTTCACTCATAGTTATTGCAAATATATTTTCCTTATATCCTAGCATACTCACCTTAATATTTATTGCACCCGTAGGAACTTTTAAAGTATAGTTGCCATTTAAATCACTCGAAGTTCCTATCTTCGATTCTTTAATAAAAATAGATGCTCCAATGAGTGGTTCTTTAGTTTTAGTATCTAAAATCCTGCCTTTCAATTCAAAGTTCTGAGCATATAAAGCATGAAAGAATAAAATATTGATAATAATGGTAATTCTAAAAGTTGGAAGTAATTTATGCATGTAAAAATTTATTCTAGGCATTTGAAAATTGATTTGTAAATCAAATGTATTCTTTTGTATAAATTCACAAAATTTAGCATTTAAATTATTTTACATTTGCATCAAATTAAGAAAAAAATGAAGAAAATTATTACATCAATTTCAATTATTGTTTTGTCAATTACATTCGCATCTGCGCAATGCACACCTGATGCTTATACAGGCAATACTGGCTTTATTTTGCCAGATAGTACCAATTTCCCGCATACACAAGTAAATGTGCCTTTGAATGCAACCATCAAAATTCAAGTGGCGCAAGATACTGCTGGTAGTTTCGCGTTGCCTTTTATTGGTTTAACACCTGGTACTTTTACTTTCGATTCAGTTACAATACATGGTGTTACAACATTTCCGTTATTGCCAGCAGGTGTTACACTGCAATATACTTGCAACCCTGCTAACTGTAAATTTTTAGGAGCTAATACTGGTTGTATTCAATTAAGCGTATCTGCAATTTCAACCCCAGGTATATATAGAATTTATGTTGATGCTGTGGCAAAAGGTAGTTTTACTCCATCAGCATTAGGAACGCCATTTACAAATCAAAGTATTGCACAAACTGTTGACAGA
>JBEIDK010000194.1:0-4755 GCA_040383485.1 Flavobacteriales bacterium | reverse complement strand
TCATTTTAGCAATGATGGTAGAGTCGACAATGATTGTTTTTACTAAATCGCCAACGTCAGCTGTTTCGCCACCAGTGGTATAAATGTTTACGCCATGCTTACGCATGTTTTCGCAGAATGCTTCGGTGCCATTGATTATTTCGGCAATTACTTCGCCCGGAATTAAGTTTTTATTGCGTCCGATGGTTGATGATAAAAGCATATTTGAAGTAGCTCCAACACATAATAAATCGTCGGTATTCATTACAATGGCATCTTGCGCAATGCCTCGCCAAACAGAAATGTCGCCTGTTTCTTTCCAGTACATGTATGCTAATGAAGATTTTGTGCCGGCGCCATCGGCATGCATTACTAAACAGTCATCAGGGTTGTTGCTTAATAAATCGGGAATTATTTTACAGAATGCCTTTGGATATAAGCCTTTATCAATATTTTTTATTGCATTATGCACATCCTCTTTAGATGCAGAAACCCCGCGGGCATTATAACGTTCCATCAAAATAATTTTGGCCGAAAATAGTGAATTAATAGATTTATGTATGAATAATAAAAATCTATTCTATGATTAATTTAATGGCTGAGGTATGAACAAGAGTTCCTCTGAATTAGTAGATAAAAAAGTTAAGATCCTAATTGCTGCAGCTTAATGTTTTATTTTTGCAGTCCACTTTTAAATGGGAACTTCAGCTTATAGAAAATTATTTATGCGAATACTACAAATAGTAGCGAAGTAAATCCGCTTATAATTAATAACCATGTAAGCGATTTTACAATTGTAATGTGGTAGTTGATGAGGGTGTAATTGACAAGAATTTTAAGTTTATTATTTTAAAATAAATTAAAACTATTCCTTTTTCCCTTCGAAACCTAGGTGCATGATGGCATCGCCTTCATTGATAACTGGTTGATTGTTGATGCCAATGATAAAGCAATCGTCTGGAGCAATCATTTTAAATTCTGTTTTGCCATAGGGGTCGGCAATGGTACCAAGCTCAGCTCCTTTCTCAATAAACACCCCGTACTTTTTTGTTGTTCTAAACAGTCCTGATGTTTTAGCTCTTATCCAAGTAGAATGATGTATGACTATAGTTTCATTCTTAGCTACTTTTACGTTAATCATACCCAAGCCATTCAGCAATCTCAAACAGCCTTCAATACCTTCATTAATGGCTTGTTTGTTGAAACGCAATGATTCGCCACCTTCAAACACTAAAATTGACTTTCCTCTTTTTTCAGCTTCTTTACGCAATGATTTTTCGCGGTAACCTGAGTTGATTAAAAAAGAGGCGCCAAACATATTGGCAATTTCTAGGTTGGCTTTATTTTCGAAAACACAACGTAGCTGAGGATAATTATTAATTTTTGCACCACCGGTATGAAAGTCAATTCCAAAATCAATTTGAGGTATCACTTCTTTTATTAAGTCGTAAGCAATGCGGCTACCCAACGAACCAGTTCGTGAACCTGGAAAACATCTGTTCAAATCTTTCTCATCTGGTAAATCTCTACTCCCATTTATAAATGAAATAACATTTAAAATCGGAATGATGATGATGCTTCCTTTCAACGGATTTTTTATTTCGGGCATACGTAATAAATTACGTAAAGTCTCGGTGCCATTTATTTCATCGCCATGCATAGCAGCTTGCAAAAGCACCACAGGACCTGGGTTAATGCTTCTGAATACAAACATCGGTATGTCAATACTGGTGCGTGATGCTAATTGATAGGTATTTAAAATTACTTCTTCACTTTGTCCGGGTAATATTTGGTACTTGTTAATTTTAATTGCTTGCATAACTATCTTGTTTGTTCAAAAGTAAAAGATTATTCGTGATAGCAATAGAGTGTAATAAAATTCTACAATCCGAAACCTAATGAAAGCTTAATTGAAAAAGGTGTTATGAAATTTTTGTTTTTTAAATAGTAATTCATTTTATAATCGGCATCTGCATAGGTAAGGCGATATAGAAAATCTATCCTTAATATTTTAAAAATATTTTCTACACCAAATCCAGCCTCTATAAAAGGTTTTTTTTGCAAGGTACTAAAGTCATTTTCTTTGTTGAACCCGCTATTTTTATTACTTAATGTGCCGTATAAAATATTTGCCGTTATCAACTCTCTCCACTTTAATTTTTTTATGATGGGAATCCTATTTAATAACAATCCATTGAAATGATGTTGTAGCTGCAAAGAGGCGTATCTATCGCTTAAGAACTCGAAAAAATTCATGGTATTAAAAACATTGCTTGCATAAAACCTTGTTTCATTACCACGATGTGACTCAAGGAAAATAAATGGCACTTTTGTAAAAATCATTCCAGCATTAAAAAGGATGTTTGTTCGGCCATAAATACCACTCCTTATATTGTATTTAAAGCCTATGTTAGCCTTGTCGTAACCAATAGTGCTTCCTAGCAAATTATTAAAACCATGTGCATAAGAAAATGTAATGATTGGCGAAGTTCTGTTTCCTAAACTAACACGGTCATTTCCATTTTGCAAGTAATATTCATTTAATGATATGCGCGTATCTATTCTTATTTCGGAAGTAATTGTTTTTGTGTTATACAAAAAATCTTTGCTCCCCGTAAGGTTAAATAGTGCTTTAGTATTTACATGTTGTAAGCTAATTCGATTGGAAACTCCTCGCGGAAAATCTATGTCAAGCCAAGTACGGTATTCAATATTATGTACAAGCTTTCCGAGATTAAAGGTATTAGTTCTAATGCTATATAAGCTCCCTACACCTTGGTCAATTGCAGGTGCTCTTGAATAGGAATAGTTAACACCCAGCTGGTCATAATCATTACGTTGGTGAATTCCAACTTTAACCCAAGGGAAGCGCCTAATAATTTTTTCAAATTGTAAATTATATTTCCATACTTTATCAAGCAATCCATAAGCAATATAAGCACGAGCAGTATAATTTTTGCTCATATACATGTTTGTTCTAACGTTCACTTTTAGTCTATCTCCTTCAATTTTATTTTTTGAATAAAATCCAAGTAAGCTACCAACATCAATTTTGCCAATAGTTTTATAGCCAGTACCTAAAAAATATACTGCCTCTGTTGAACGTTTTACAAGTGGTATATTACTAATGGTATCGATAATGTCAAAATTTGTATTGTCTTCATTTGTAAGTTTTTCATGACGAACATTGCTCCAATACTCATTTGTTCTGGTAAGAGCTTCTTCATCAAACTCTCTAGCTCCTGATTTTACTGTGTCAGCTTTTACATTTAGAGTATAATTTTTATTGGAAATATATCCTTGAAAGATAAAGCTTACAAAGTCTTTGGTAAGGTTGGCGCCATCAATTAAAATATTCATTTTGCGACAAACAAATTCCCCACTTTTTGTTGCTTCTAACTCTTGTTGAATTGTTAAGTGCTCAATTAAATTGATGTTTACATCTTGGGTAATTTCTAAGTCCAGTTGTTTTAAAGCATAAATAGAATCGGCAATCCAAATGGTTCCAGTAAACGCAAGGTCTTGTTTATTTTTTGGCCAAACCTTTATTTGGTAACATGAGTCTTTTTCTACCAAAACAGTATCTACAATTTTGTAGTTGTAAAAAATTAGTGCACCATCTGCAATGGGTGATAAAAAATTTTTATCGAAAAGTTGAATGTTGTTATCATTAAAATTATAGTCTTGCAAATCGCTACCACTTAGTTGGTTTGCTAAGAATGATTGTTTTTTACCTACAAAATTTAAACGTACAGCATCAATAAATTCTTTGCTTGACGCTTCTTGTTTGCCAATGAAACGCTTTGTATTGTTCTCAGAAAAATAAACAGGAATTGTTGCTTTTGATTTTTTACCCTTTGCACTGTCTTGTTTGGTATAATATTTTACCAATGGTTTAAAAATTTTTAAACGCCTAAATTTTGGTCCAACATTATCTACAAAAACTTTTAGTTTGGTATAACTATCGTAGCTATAGTCTTTGAGCTTTCTTTTGTTGTATATGTCTTTATACTCAATGGTTTTACGAATAATTCTTAGTGCAGGATTTTCGCCTGCTTTAATTACAACCTCTTGCAAACTAGTAATGTCTTTTTCGAGAATGAAATCAATATTTTGTTTTTTATCTTTTCTTGATATTTTTTTTACGGCAACTTTATACCCTAAATATCCGGCCTTTATTGAATCAGTTATATCATTAACATTAAAAGTATAATTTCCTTCAAAATCAGTTTGTGTGCCTTGTAAAGTTCCTTTCAAAAAAATATTTACAAAAGGTATTGGCTGGTTTGTTTCTTCATCAGTAACTCTTCCAGTTATGGTAAATTGCGCACTAATACTATAACAGCAAGTAAAGAAAATTAAAAGAGTAAAAAGAAATATTTTATTTTTCAAAACTATTTTACGAATGCTGTTATGCTAATAACTGGGTATTGATTATTATTAATAAATACGTTTGCAAGAGTAGTATTTATGCCAAACTTAGAGGACTTATTTTTATAGTAAGTTTTCTTAAAAGATGTTATTTGCTTTGCACAAGTATAGCCAATTAATGCACCTATAAAAACATCGCTTGCCCAATGTTTGTTGGTAATTACTCTGCTTACAGCAACCGCCGATGCTGCTGTATAAGAAGCTATGGCAACGAAAGGTGTTTCCTTATACTGCTCGGCAAAAACAGTTGCAATGGCAAAAGCAGTTGCTGTATGCCCACTGCCAAGAGAGTGGTAATCACTATTGTCCCAATATTTACTAATTTCCTTTGGTCCTCTAAAATTA
>JBEIDK010000193.1:0-4843 GCA_040383485.1 Flavobacteriales bacterium | reverse complement strand
AAGATGAAGTTTATTGATGAGTTTTTTAAGGCATAGAGGCTTCTAAAAATGTCAAATGACAACCATTAATGATTGTCATTTGAACTTGACTTTTTCGTCAGCCACCAAACGATCCCTAACAAGTTGCTCTCCAGCAGAGCTTGGTTCCGTTTGATAAAGCAAAAATATAAGTGTTTTAATACGTTTGTCAAAACCACAAAAATAAACACCAACTATTTTGTCCACTTGAACTATGCGTCTATGAATTACCAACTATTTTGTCCATTACTCCGCATATCGCAACATTATTAAAACAACAAATAACATCCGAATTAGTAAATCGTTTACTATCGAAGGAAGTGTAGGCTTAAATAAACTATAGCAATAAACGTTTAAGCAAGTAGTAATTTATAAAAAAAATGTAAGCGGGAATACATAAATAAAATACTCGACGATTAGATGAGATTTTTTGAATCAAGGCTAAAAATCTTATTTAGATTTTTTTAAAAGTTTTGGAATAGACCATATCAAACATTTCCTTAAAAAAATTATTCTCGGTAATTTTTATTCTATTGGCGATAAATATAAATAAGGCTATTGTTAAAGTATTCTTAATAAATAACGATATAAAAACAGGTAATCCAAATTCAATTTTATTAACACCAAAAATTAAAGCGATAACCAACATTAAAAAGTAAAAATGCTTGATGTTAAAAGGTTGAAATCCGAACTTATTTTTTATAAAAACAAATTTGAGGGTATTGAATAATAGGCTTGCTATTGCGTTACTATACGCAGCACCCATTATCCCATACTTAGGTATTAATAAAATGTTTAATCCAATAGACACTAACAACATTAATATTAAAAACAATGAACCATAGAAATAGTACTTGCTACTAAACAAAATACTACCGTTTAAACCTGTTATCATATTAAAATATGCACTAAAACAAAGCACAAAAACTACAGGTAAAGCTTGCAGATATTCGGTTGGTAAAAAAGTGTAAAGAAAATTTATGTTTACCAAAAGCAGGGTAAGTAACAAACCACCAAATATGGTTAGGTAGTTAGTAGATTGGTAATATATTTTTTCTATTTCAGACATATTTACCTTTGACCAAGAGTCAGCAATTTTTGCATTTGATATTCGTTCTAATGCGCCTACCGGTGCTTCAATAATAGTTGGTATAAAGGCAGCGACAGAATATACACCGACCATTGATAAAGGTAAGTATTTTCCAAGAAAAACAGTATCGGTATATTTAATACCTAAAGATGCAAAAGCAGTTATTGAAAGCAATAATCCATATCGGATAATTTCATAATAATTTTGTTGTTTTATAAATACAACATCTATTTTAATACTTGGCTTATCAATCAAATAAATATAGCCGAGTAAGCATAATGTCTGTATTAAATATGATGCAATAAAAAGATTGATAAAAGTATCAAGGTCATACAACTTAAAAAAGAAAAGCACTACAAACAAAATGTTCAAAAACCTAACAACTACATCATTTATAAATGCTGGAATGGTTGATTTAAAAAGCACTTGACAGTATATGCTAAATAATGCATTGAGTGCAATAATTAGACAAAAGGGGAATAATAAATTAAAATATTCAGTAAACAAATGCGACTCTTTTTGATACATTTCAATAATGAAACTCTTAAATAAAATAAGAAGTGTTGAAATAAAGCAAAACCCTATTGCTGCAAATAAAAGTAGCAAACCAAAAAAACCATGATGTCTGGTTTTTTCATCCTTAAAAAGTGGAAAATATTTTATGGCAATACTACCAATACCTAAAGGCAAAAGCATTGCTATTATTGATGCTGCTGCAAAAAGTATCCTTGTTAAACCTAATACTTCGGTGGTCAAAAGTTTAGGTTGAATGTAAATAATATTTATAAAACCAACCAACAAACCAATGTACATTACAATGGTATTTGTAAAACCTTGTCTTCTTATTACTCCCAATTTTTTTAATTTGCGCCAAAATAATAAACTAATTCATGAGTGCTATAAAGTATTTGTCGCGAAATTTTATTTTACCATTGTTTTCGTCTTTAGGCATTAATGATATTGTAAGGGGTTTATCATCAAACAATATGTTAGTGCTTTGTTTGCATGGTGTAGCAGAAAGTAATGCACATAAAATTAATGGAAGGCACATGTTAGCTTCTGATTTTAATAAATTATGTAACTATTTATCAGCTAAAACAGATGTGGTTAGTTTGGATGAAATTTTTACAATGAAACGTAATGGGGTTAAACCTAAACGCAAAACAGTTGCCATTACCTTCGATGATGGTTATGTAAATAATCTTGAAACTGCTGTACCAATTTTATCAAAGCATAAATTAAAAGCTACCTTTTATGTAATGACAGCACCACTTAATAATCCTAATTATTTGGCTTGGCCTGATTTGATTGATGTTTTAAATGCAAAGGCAACCCAAACAAGTTTTAAATTTGGTGACATCACTTTTGTAAAAGACAATGGAACACTTATCAATGCCGATACAAAAGAATCAGCGTATGTACATTTTAAAAAAGCAGGCATCGAACGACTTGAAATTTTTGACAAAGTATATAACGATTATAAGGTAAGCGAGTTGCTTAAGATCACAAATCCTGAACATATTAAAATTGCAAATACATCACAAGTGATTCAACTATCAAAACCCGAATTGTTTGATATCGGTTCGCATACTGTAAATCATTTTTGTTTGGAAAATATTGATTTGGAATTAGCTAAAACTGAACTTGAAAACTCCAAAATGACACTCGAAAATATTTTGCAAATGCCAGTTACTTCAATTGCATATCCTGATGGAAGCTATAACAAAAATGTATTGGAGTTAAGCAAACAAGTTGGATATAAAAGTTTAGTTTTGGTTAATTACAAAAATGAAAATGATAAACTAAATAATGATGTTTTACCGCGTCTATCAGTAAGTAACACGACAAACTATGCCGCAAACATTTTCCATTTTAGCAAAGCATTTAATAAGAATGGATTTTAGTTAGAAGGTATCAACATCAAAAGATGTGTAGCACATTTTTTCAGCACAAACCCTCTCATCAAACTCTATAAACCCAATGTTATAATGTTCTGTTGGTTTCTGAACTGAACCTAATTGTTTTAATGTAAAATCATTAGGACTACCCAAATACATTATTTTATCTATACCGAGCAGGAAACATAGTTTCTTTAGTTTATTTATTACAAATTCTACCGTTACGTTTTCATTACATTCAAATAAACCAATCCAAAGCAAACCATCTATCTTAAATACTACTTGCCATCCATCACCAGATAAATAGTAGTGATTGAAGTAACTCTTATAATTGAGGTATTCTTTTGTAAAACAAATTGAGTTGCTATTTTTATTAAAATTTTTAAATGTTGATTCATTTATTTTTTCATTAGAAATAAATAAATTACAATAAAGCTTATAAAGCGGATTCGTAAATGTAAATTTTTTGGCAACTTTAGCTAATGGTAATGTAGGTACTTTTATTTCAATTTTATTTATTTTTTCATTGAAAGTCCAATTCAATTTTTTTAAGAAACCCGGATAAGAATTGTTATTAGGAAATCCGAAAACAAACTTTACACCCTCTTTTGCTGCTAATTCAAAAGTGAGTTTCGCAAGCGTAATAAACAAACCTTTTCCTTGATGATTTTGTTGTGTCATTGTGTCACCAGATTGAGCACAAATATTTCTAGCTCCGTCTATTTCAGCTAACATTGGAAAAACGCCATAATAAGCCGCTGGTTTATTCTCAGTATCAAAAGCCAAATATCCAATATATGAAATGCCAGTATAAGCAGTGTCGTATTTTTTTATTAAAAAATCACTTGTTGTTTTTATTTTAAAAACATTATTGTATAAAGTTACCAGGTGTTTTAATAAATCTTTATTTAATCTTTCAAAACGATATTCCATAAACTAATTTTTGATAGCCAAAGTAAAAATATATATCACTTAAATTGAAAACAATTATATATTTGTTCTAAAAAGTTTCTCAATGAAAAACATTACTCAAACCTTTTTAATCTTTTTATGCTTTATTCAGTTTGCTTCAGCTCAAAACATTTATTGGACCAGCTCTCCTTCTTGCCCCGCCTCTGCAAGATATTCAACTTCCTACTTTTCATTAAATGGTAAGGGATATGTTTGTTGCGGTTATAACGGAAGCCCTTCAAATGAAGTTTGGGAATTTAATCCAGTTACACAAACTTGGCTGCAAAAAAATAATTTTCCAGGGCTAGCGCGCTGGTCAGCTACATGTTTTACAATTGGTAATAAAGGGTATTTAACTCATGGCGCATCGCCTAATGCAGAAATTGATTTGTGGGAATATGAACCAACAACAGATAGTTGGACTCAAAAAGCTGATTTTCCTAGTTACGGGCGTCAGGATGCTATCGGTTTTACTATTATGAACAAAGGTTATGTAGCATGTGGCAAAGCAGGTGGTTACATAAATGATTTATGGGAATACAATCCTGTTACCAATACTTGGTTGCAAAAAGCAGATTTTTTAGGAGTGGGTAGAAGCGGTATTTCTGCCTTTGTTATTGGCAATGAAGCTTATGTAGGATTGGGCTATTCTAGTGGAGTTTGTCATAATGATTTCTATAAGTATTCACCAACAACAAATTCATGGTCTCAAATTTCTGATTATCCTGGTTCTGCAAGAACTTCTGGTGCTCATTTTACATTAGGCAATGAAGGTTATGTTGGTGCAGGATATGATGGTACAAATTACTTCAATAATTTTTACAAATTCAATGCACAAAATAATGCATGGTCTGTTGCGCCTTCTATTCTAGAACATAACATGTTT
>JBEIDK010000192.1:0-4898 GCA_040383485.1 Flavobacteriales bacterium | reverse complement strand
CCCCACTGCTTTCCATTAGCGATACAAATCATGAATGCACTTAAAGATAAGTTTTCGTCAGGAGTAAAAATTTCGTAGTTGCTGGGCATAAATTTGAAATATTCTTTTGCAATAATTTTCCTATAGCCCTTTATACCTCTTGTACCATTTTTGCCGAATTCACTGGCTACATGAGCATCGAAGCCTAAACCAGCGATATTAAAGAAATACCTTTGATTTACTTGAACTGAGTCTATATACTTTATAGTTCTTCTATTAATCATTTCAATGGCCTTATCAATATCACCAGGCAGTCTTAAATGTCGTGCCAGTCCATTACCCGAGCCCACAGGAACAATGCCCATAATTGTTTGGGTATGAACTAAAGCAGAAGCAACTTCATTCACCGTACCATCTCCTCCAACAGCAACTACATAATCAATTCCATCAGCAACAGCTTGTTTTGCTAATTCATAGGCATGCATTCTTCTTTCAGTAAACACTCCTTCAACCTCAAAACAGGTATAATCAATTAAATTGGCTATTCTCTCGTTTATGTCGCTTAAATCTTCCGTTCCACTTTTTAGATTTATGATAAAAAGAATTTTCTTTTCATCTTTTTGATGAAATATGATGCCTTCTTTCATATTAGTGATTCTCTAATACTACCTTAAACTTTGAACCTATTTGCTTAACAGAAAGGGTTAAACTTAATGCAACCTTTACCTTGCTATCATTGTGCTCTCCAGCCTGCCATGAATCTAATTTTTTTATTGATTCAATGATTGTTTCATTCATTATTTTTTGATTACTGATGCCTTTTATTAACTTAATATTTTGCACTTTTCCATCTTCATCTATAGTAAAATTGATATAGCACTTTCCAGAAAAACTTATTTTTGATAGAAACTCTGGATGCTTATTCAGCTCAGAAGTAATAAATTTTGCTATGGAATCATTGCCGCCAATAAAGGAAGGCATTTTTTGCGGGGTAATCATAACGTCCGATTGTGCCCAAGTAAAAGAAAAACTGAGTAAAAAGAAGAACAGAGTTATTATTATTTTTTTCATTTATTTTTTAGGTAAGGCATATTTAATTGGTAATGCATATTGCACACTTACTGGCTTGCCATTTTGCTTCCCTGGCTTCCAATCTGGCATTTTATTCATCATTGCTAAAGTCTCAATTTCAAAGTTAGGATGTTCACTAATTCCCTTTGCAACTTTAATATTAATTACCTTTCCAATTTCATTAACAATAAAGGTACAATAAACTACACCTTCAATCTTGTCTTTTTTTTCTTGCTCAGGATAAACAATATTACTCTCAATAAAAAGCATCAAGGCTTTTTCTCCACCAACAAATTCAGGCATTTGCTCAACATGTGTGTAAAACTCTAGCATATCATCCTGCGCTAATACAACATTTGAAAATATACTTGATAAGAGGACACAAATTCTGAATATAATTTTCATTTTATTTATGCTAAATATTAAATGGCTATTTGTCTAACTACCTTTTGCAATATTTCGAATGTATTTTCAGCCATTAAGTTTTCTTTATCTAATGTGGGATTTACTTCGCAAATTTCGAAACAACAAATTCTTTCATTCTGAATTAAGCGTACCAATAAACTACCTGCTTCTTTCTCTGTGATACCATTTCTTACTGGTGTTCCAGTACCTTTACTGATACTACTATCCATACTATCTACATCAAATGATATATAAATGTGAGTGCACTTTTTTAAATAGGCCAATACATCACGTGCAATACTTTCTACACCTTTTTTTCTCACCTCATTAGTGGTAAAAACCTTTACATTATTTTTTTTTATCAATGAATCTTCCTCTGGTTCCACATCACGTAAGGAGATAAATACCAAATCGGAATAGTTAATTTTAGGTGCAATGCCACCCATTTTTTTTAATTTATTCCAAAGTTCGACAGTTTCTTTGTCTGGTTTGTTAACTCTGTTAGATAAATTATCTTCATTTAAAGTAGCTGCAAGAGGCATACCATGAACATTGCCAGAAGGCGTTGTATAAGGTGAGTGCATATCGGCATGTGCATCTATCCAAATTACGCCGAGCCTAGATTTTGGAAATGCAGTTTTAATACCAGAAATAGTGCCTCCAGCATTACTATGGTCGCCAGATAGAACTAGAGGAAATTCATTTTTCTTTAACGTATCTGAAACTGTCTTGGTGATGCGTTCATACATCGTTACAATACCTTTGAGCCTCTTACCATAAGATGTTCCAACATAATCGAACAACTGCGTATTTTCATTTGGCACTTCAACACTTTGATATTGATTAAATAGATTACTCCCTAAATCGAGTGCTGCAATTTTTATTGCATCAATACCCATGCTAGCTCCGCGCGTGCCGGCGCCTATTTCAGATTTTACTTCAATAAACTTTAACTTCTTCATCAATCGTTATTCAAAAACTTATTTGGCGAATTTATAAAAAGAATTTTGAAGACTACATTAACAGGTATTTTATAATTTATTTAATTTCTAATTTATCTAGTTCTTTCCATACTTTAAATTCGTTTGTATAATATAAATAAGCTGTACTTGCTGGAGCAAGGTACTGTCCTGGTATCTCTGTCTTTAAATCTAAGTTAATTGTTTTAATTTCTGATGGAGCCATCTGTCTAAAATAAAGATTCAACATATTTCCATTGGTTTCATAATAATCAATAATCTTTTTCTCTTGTAACTCCTTTAATTGCCAAGGCTGTGCGCTGCATCCGGCAGGGATTCCTATTATTATCATTGTAGAAGGGAGACCTTCCTTGGTTTTATTTTTAAGTATTGTAGTTAATCTAATTGCCTCACCCACTTTTGTTGATAAGCTTGAAAGGCTTGTCTCTAAATCTACTAAACACTTATCGGATGAGGTTGGATTTGTTGTGTTCCAATTTACGCTAATTGAATATGGCATACTCACCTTGGCATTAGCATATTTTACTTGTATTTTATGTTTGCCTTCACCTAGGTATTTATCAAGTCCTGTAATAGTTATTGCATTTTTCTCTCCAGCTAAGTATTCTTTTTCTGCAACCAATTTGCCATCGACAAATGCTTGTAAAACGCCATCTTCATTTGTTTGCTTATTGGCCTCAGCAAATTTTGTTAGTGCTTTTAAGGCCATAATTGTTGATTGTGAATTTCCAAAATCACCATTTCCATTTCTTGATTTAACTATAAAGTCAACTGCATCGGTAATACTTTTGTTAGGAATATTTTCTCCTTGAAGCATTGCTAATACCGCTAAGGAAGTTGTTTCAACTCTTAATGCCTTGTGTGTAGAACGTGTAATTGAATGAATTGCACCCATAAAACTACCATCAGTTTCTTGTTTTTTTAATAGTTCATTCAGAATCATTGATGCTCGTTTATCTTTACGATGAGCAAATAGTGCATTTGCCGCTAATGCCATAATATATGGATCCTTTCCTTGCTTGGCTTGTTCATAAAGGTGATCCAATTCTGTATTTATATCATCAAATTTTGCACACGATAAGGCATAAGTAATATAAGCATCGGTAATGTCTTGATTGGCGCCACCAAAATTATCTAATGCTCGCGGATTTCTTTTATATCCTCCTTTACCATCTTTACTTGCCATAAGCCAATTTGCAGTTCTATCTATCATTGCATTATCAACGCCGCTGTAAACATTTTTCATATCAACAAATTGCATCAAACCATAAGCCGAAAGGGCTTCATGACCTGGAGCTCCTCCAAACCATTCGTATCCTTTTTGTGGAGTTTCAAAACTGATTAATTTTTTATAGCCCTTTTCAATTAAAGCATCGGCTTTGGCTTCTAATTTTAAATCGGATAGACCAGAATTTTTCATGTAATCTCTAACCAATATGTTTGGGTAACTACTCATTGATGTTTGCTCAAAACAGCCTGATGGTTCACGGAGAATACTTTCTACCCCTTTCATCAAATCGCTTACAACACTCGGAAATGCTGTTACAGAAGCAACTAAAGAACCTTTTACTAAATTAAAAATTTCGACGTTATAAACATTATTGGTTTCTTTACCACTGAATGAGGCATTAACTGGAAAGCCTTTTGCTTTAATACTAAACTCTTGCTCAAAAGAGTCGCTGTTATCATTAGAAGTAAATGAAATAATCATTTTCGCTTTTTCAATTTTTGAACCAACGAATAGTTTAGCGAATAGTATTGAATTTGAAGAAGCAGGAAGTATTACCTTATTAACATCACCTTCCATACTGTTTAAGGTTGTTTTGCCTGTTAAAGAAATCAATTTTAATTCTGATGGGAACTTCGCTTCAAGTTTTCCAATTATTTCTTTGTTAGTATTGTTTTTTAAATTAATTGGCAATAAAACTTCATCATCTTGCACCAATTCATTTGGCATTTTTAAAGACATACTAAATGGCAATTGGGTAAACAAATTTTTCTCATAATGCACTCCATAACCATTATTGCCAATTCCTTCAGTAATAATTTTAAAGGATGCTATTTCATCAGAGGTATAAAATTCAAACGTTTTCTTTCCAGTATTATCAACTTCCAAATTCGGATTCCAATAAATAGTTTTTCTAAAATCATTTCTTGTTTCATTACCTGTAGCATTAGAATAATCTGGCATCGCAAATTCTTTTGCTCGGTATATTTTTACTTGAGGCTTTGCAGCAATTGGTAATGCCTTTTTTAAAGCTAAATCTTCATTTATTATTGCCTTATTAACAAGTGCCTTACCTTGTATTAATGGCAAGTCCTTAATCTGTAAATCATCGTTTTCTTTATCCCTTTCAAAATTGACTTTTTCTTTTAAATCAACTTTTGCCCTCATCGCATTTTTTCTGGCTTCATCTACAGGTATGGCATCTACCTCTGCCTTTCCTTTTGCTACTGCTTCTG
>JBEIDK010000191.1:0-5087 GCA_040383485.1 Flavobacteriales bacterium | reverse complement strand
CCTCCTTTTGCATAAGGCTCAATAAGGTCGATTACTTTAATACCTGTAAATAAAACTTCAGAAGAAGTTGATAAGTCTTCAAATTTTGGAGCTGTTCTGTGGATTGGTAAACCATTAGCACCTGCTTTAGGTAAATCTCCTAATCCATCAATTGCATCACCAATTACATTAAACAAACGACCAAAAACGTCTGCTCCAATTGGCATTTGAATTGGTGCACCAGTAGCAACTACTTCAACACCTCTTGCTAAACCATCAGTAGAGTCCATAGAAATGGTACGTACAGTGTTTTCACCAATGTGAGATTGAACTTCAAGTACTAATAAAGTACCATCTTTTTTAGTGATTTCTAATGAATCATAAATTTTAGGTAATTCGTTATTTGAGTCATTAAAAACGACGTCAACAACTGGCCCGATAATTTGTGCAACTTTTCCTGTGATTCTAGACATTGCTTATGTATTTATTTAATAGCTAATTAATGTTGAAAAAATGATGTATTTTTCCGAGTGCAAAGATAGTTTTTTTTGAAACAATTTTGCAATATATTTTTTGACTTTTTTACAACAAAAAAGCGAAATTATTAAATTTCGCTTTTAAAATATTATTCTACCGTAACGGATTTTGCCAAATTCCTTGGCTGATCCACATTACAACCTCTCAAAACTGCAATATGATACGACAATAATTGCAACGGAATTGTAGTTAATAATGGCGTAAACGGCTCATTGGTTTCAGGAATCTCAATAACATGGTCTGCTAAAGCTCTAACTTGGGTATCACCTTTAGTAACTACAGCAATAATTTTTCCACTTCTCGATTTTATTTCTTGAATATTACTTACCACTTTATCATAATGTCCTTTATTTGGAGCAATAACAATAACTGGCATATGTTCATCAATCAATGCAATAGGACCATGCTTCATTTCTGCCGCCGGATATCCCTCTGCATGGATATATGAAATTTCTTTTAATTTCAAAGCACCTTCTAAAGCAACTGGAAAATTATACCCTCTTCCTAAGTACAAACAATTAGTTGCATCTTTATATATTTCTGCAATTTGTTTTGCAACTTCATTTGTTTGCAACGCTTCTTGTACTTTTTCAGGAATTAATTCCAATTCCAACAAATAACGTTGGTAATCTGAATTTGTCATTGTTCCTTTTGCTTTTGCTAAACGTAATGCCAATAAAGTAAGTATTGTAATTTGTGTAGTAAATGCTTTAGTAGACGCCACACCAATTTCTGGACCTGCATGCGTATATGCTCCCGCATGTGTTTCACGAGAAATTGAAGAACCCACTACATTACAAACTCCAAAGACAAATGCTCCGTTTTCTTTTGCCAATTTAATCGCAGCTAAAGTATCAGCCGTTTCACCTGATTGTGAAATTGCAATAACAACGTCATCTTTGTTAATAATTGGATTTCTATATCTGAATTCTGATGCGTATTCTACTTCAACAGGAATTCTTGAAAATTCTTCGATAATATATTCTGCAACTAATCCGGCGTGCCATGAAGTTCCACAAGCAACAATAAGAATTCGTTTAGCATTTAAGAATTTTTCTAAATTATCTTCAACTCCCGACATTTGGATAATTCCTTTGTTTGCCAAAAGTCTTCCTCTGTAGGTATCTTTAATTACGCTTGGTTGTTCGTAGATTTCTTTCATCATAAAATGATCGTAACCTCCTTTTTCAATTTGCTCCAAGTTTAATTGCAACTCTTGAACATAAGGATCAACCAAAGTGTCATCTTTAATTTTTCTAACCTTTAATGGTTTATGCAAACGCACAATAGCCATTTCTTCATCTTCTAAATATATTGCATTAGAAGTGTATTCTATAAATGGTGTAGCATCAGAAGCAATAAAAAATTCATCTTCACCAATACCAATTGCTAACGGACTTCCTAAACGAGCTACTATTATTTCGTTTGGCTTTTCAATATCAAGCACTGCGATAGCATAAGCGCCAATAACCTGATTTAAAGCAATTTGAACCGCTTTTCCAAGTTTACAGTTTTCTTTTTTCTTTACTTCTTCAATCAAATTAATTAACACTTCTGTATCCGTATCCGATTTAAAAGTATACCCTCTTTTAATTAATTCTTGCTTTAATGGTTCATAATTTTCAATGATTCCATTATGTATGATGACTAATTTTCCAGAATTAGAAAAATGTGGATGTGAGTTTACATCATTAGGAACTCCATGAGTTGCCCAACGTGTATGGCCCATTCCAACTTTACCAAAAGTTGTTTTTTCACTTTCAGCTTTTGCTTCTAAATCAGAAACTTTACCTTTTGTTTTTGATAGTTTTAAATCATTACCATCATATAGTACAATTCCAGCACTATCATAACCTCTATATTCTAACCGATGTAACCCTTTTATTATTACCGAATAGGCATCTCTATGACCTATATAACCTACGATTCCACACATATTTTTATTAATTAGGTTTAGTGAAATAAATATTTAATTTAAGTTTTTTATCTTCATCTAAAGGGTCAGTAATTACATTTCCATATAAAACTGTTCCCAATGGATTAAGAATTGATGCCAATGGAATGCTTTTTATTTCCAAACCATTTGCAGTAAAAGGAGTTTTTAACATAGCTGTAGAGACAAGATTTATGGACTCTGTAACAGAAATACCAATTTTAATGTTATCCATATACTCTCCATCACTATCAACTTTTAAAACACTCTTAATATGTTCGGTTATTCTTACCGTATATTTAATTCCTTTTTTTGATTCATCAACTTCTCTTTCGATAATTCCTCCAAAAACCACCTTATTATTTTTAGGGTCTGAGCTTGTTGAACTATCATACGTATAATCTAAAAGTACAATATTATTTGTAGCATCGTAAATATAAATTCTTTCTGGCTCATCACTTACATTCAACATCTGCGATTTATCAACATAAAAAGTAAGTCTTGCATCGTTAACCAACCAATTATTGTTTGCAACATTATTTCTTAAGGTTTGCAATTCAGTAGCATCAAACAAATCAATAAATGCAACTGAACCATTACCACCTTTAATATATAATCTTTCACTTCCTGTTACTTCATTAGCCGCTGCTAATCCAGAAGTATAATCAGAAGAATTCGTATGCTCTAAGAAGTTAATACTATTGTTTCTTAATGTTGAAGAAGCGTTATACCCCATTTTAAGTGAAAATTCTCTTCTTGTTCTAACCGGATTAGGATTTTCAACCGTTGGATCAGCAGAAGCTTTATATAAAATTTTAAGTTCTGCCCTAGAAAAATCCAATATAGCTAAAGCTCCCTGACCTGGATTAATTTCCTCTACTTCAAACAACAAACCTCTAAAATAATTTTTAAAACTATTGTTATTAAACAAATTTCCAGAAGCAGTAGCATCTATAATTTTTTGTTGAAAAAAGCTGTTTTTTAAATCCAACCACATTCCTGGTGTTTTTCTTTCTTTGATAACTCTCAAAGAAACATCACTTTGATTAGATAATACTGCACCATTACTGTCTACATATAAACCTGCACCGTTGGTTTTATAAATATACAACTCTTTTTTACTAAAATAAAATTCATTATTTTGAGATGTAACCGAACTATTGTTTAATATTTCTGTTCCTTTAAAAGGATCAATAAGTGGTTTATCGTTGCTGTAATATTTTTGAGATGATTGTAAATTATCCGTTGGATCAAAATCTCTAAGGTAATAGCCATTCTCTACAACCGACAATTTAAACTTACCTGTTTCTGCATCACCATAAATAGATTCTAACTCATAAATGCGTTCGCCACTTGTCTCAGTTGTAAAATCAGAATCCACAAAATAAGGCACGTATAAATAAACCGAATCAATTACAGGATTATAACCAAAAGAAGGGTTTTCAGTACCTAATTCAACTTGTGTTACAAAATGAGCCTTTGTAACTCCAAATTTTGTATTATTATAAACACCTAAAGCATTTAATGGTAAATTATTAGCCTGAACAGGACCCGTTGCTTTGGAATAAGCAACTAAATTTTCAGCTTCATATTGCTCTAAATCAAAATGATTTTCCCCAATTACATCTGAATCTAAGGAATTAAAATCCTTATCACAAGATATAAAAAGAACGAATAATAACAAAGATGATATTTTAAAAATACTTTTTTTCATAGTAGATAAACCCTTTATAGTACGTGATTTTTTATAAATGAAGTATACACTTCTTTAATTGTGTCTTTAGAGGCGAAAGGTAAAAAAGGTTTGTTTGAACTTTCTATAAATTTTGTTAAAGTTGGCGACAGAGCTTCAGACCCTGCTACTATTGCATCTGAATGCATAATTGAAACTTTCATTAAGTTTTCATAAGTAGGCGAAACTAAATCCGAAACAGCTTCATTACTAATATTATCAAACAATACTTTGTTGATGAATTCTTTGTCTAACTCTCCTTCAAAACCTTGGTCGGAAAACGATGAAATAATCTTTGTTTCTTCAAAAATACCTTAATCTTTATAATAATGTTTTAAATAAACTGGCAACATTGCTGCCATCCATCCATGTACATGAATTACATCGGGCACCCAATTTAATTTTTTAACTGTTTCTACTACTCCTTTAGCAAAGAAAATAGCTCGTTCATCGTTATCTGGATATAACACACCTTCTTCGTCTGAAAAAGTTGCTTTACGCTTGAAATACTCATCATTATCAATAAAATAAACTTGAATTCGCTCTTTAGGAATTGAAGCAACTTTAATAATTAGAGGCATATCCATATCATTTACCACCAAGTTCATTCCTGATAAACGGATAACTTCATGCAATTGATGTCTTCTTTCGTTAATATTACCATATCTAGGCATAAAAATTCGTATTTGTCCACCTAAATCATTAATCATTTTTGGCATTTCATACGATTGTAACGACACTTCATTTTCAGCTAAATAAGGCACCACTTCAGATGATACATACAATATCCTCTTGTCTTCCATAATGTATTCTAGTTAATTATTGTTTTAAAAAACCTTGCAAAATTACAAAATTTTATGGATTTATCCACTAAAATAGTAAGTTTGCACTTGAAATAACAAACAT
>JBEIDK010000190.1:0-5150 GCA_040383485.1 Flavobacteriales bacterium | reverse complement strand
TTCTTGTCTGTTCGTCAATTATTCTCATATGTCGCCTTCAATTGCAAGTCCGATTATTGCACCAAAAAATAGTCCCAATGCAATAACTGAAAGAGTGTTTGTTATTAATACAAGTCGTCTGTTTTCTTGTTTGTAGTTTGAAAACCAAAATGAAAAAGTGCAAAGTAAACTATGTCCAAAATTACTTGTCACAAGTGGTCCAAGATGAAAATAAATAGGAGAATAATCTGTGTCTCGTCCTGAAAAAAGTTTACACATTTTGATTAAAAATCCTGTTACAAGTTTACACTTTTAAATTTATCCTAAATTGGGTTTACACTAAATAATTTTACATTTGTTTTACCGATGAAAGCGGAAGTGAGCAATGCTGAGGAGCAACTCACCAGGAACTAAATCGGTGGCTGACGAATTTTATCGTTATTGAAAGTCAATCTGCAAAGGTTGGCTTTTCTTTTTGATAAAATTCAGAGGCCTTTAATGCCTTTAAAAAACCTACACCATGGTTACCTCCTTTCCTTTTTTTGCTTGCCAGTAATTCTTCCATCGCTTCTTTATTTCTCCTACTTTTTGATGTGCTTCTGCTGGTTTTAAATTGTCAATACTGCCATGTGGTCTAAGGTGATTGTATGTGCTGCAAGCAATCGAAACTTCACGCTGCGCTGTTTCAAAGCTGGCAAAAACTTCTTCTAAAAGTTCGCTTTTTAATATTCCGTTTACTCTTTCTGCAATAGCGTTTTCAAGTGGGTCGCCATTTTCAGTCATACTTATTTTTATCTTTTTATCCTTCAATAGTTTTACATAAGCATCGCAGCAATATTGAACTCCACGGTCGCTGTGATGGATTAAACCTGTGATGTTAGTATTTGCCCTCAAAGCCATTTTTAATGCTTGTAATGGTCCTCTTGCTGTTAAATCTTTACTCAAGTAAAAGCCCACTATTTTGCGGCTGTAAGCATCGGTTATCAAACTTAAATAGCCAAAGCTATTGGGCAAATGAATGTATGTTATATCGCTTACCCATAGTTGATTTGGAGCTATGGGAATAAAATCACGAATGATGTTGGGATACTTCTTAAAACGATGTTTGGAGAGGGTTGTAACACATCCTCTACGCTTACGTTTAGTTACCAACATGCCTCGTTGGGCAAGCAAATCAAACATGGCATCTCTGCCTATTTGAAACTTATGGGCAGCCAAAAAATCTTGCATTTCTTCTAACAATTTTCTTGTGCCTAATCTCTTTTGATGCTTGCGATAACGAAGCACTTCTTCAATGATTATATCTGATTCATACGCTTTTTGTTGTATGTATTTTACGCCCTGATAGTAGGATTGCCTACTATAACCAAGCAGCAAACAAAGCTCGTTTATGCAACGTGGCTCACTTTGTTCTACTGTTTCTACCGCTTGGTGCCAGACTTTTTTCTGATGTCTATTTTAAGCTGTTCCTCTGCAATATCAATCATTGCATTGAGCAGTTTATTATGCAATTGTGCCTTGCGTAATTCTTGCTGCAATTGCTTTACCTCATTAGAAAGTGGGGATTCTTCCACTTTCTGCTTTTTGGTTTTGGGGGTATGTTTTCGCTTTTTGCCTTGGTAATTCATTACCCACGAATGTACTATTCTAAAATCAATTCCATACTTGATTCCTATTTTTCGATAACTCGAATTCCCTGTTAAATACTCGGCTATAATAGCCTCTTTTTCTATTAATTTTTTGTCCATTTTGTTTACATTTTATTGTAAACCTATTTTAGGACGAGACATTGCAAGCTCTTTTTATTTTTTGTTGCGGTGGATTGTATGGCTGCAAAAAATAAAATGTGCTTGCAATTTGGGATGGAAAAGTAACGCTAACTATTGAGACTTTCCTGTCACTAGTCCTTGATAAACTTCCCTGTAGATTTTGTCCGATGCTGTTCGTCTGTTATTGTGTAAATATAAAAACCCTTTGCCAAATTACTTATGTCTATTCCATTGTTGTCAACATTTAGAGTGATGCCTTGCAATTGGCCAAGGTTATTGAATATTTCAATTTGGTCGGCTTTAGTTAAATTATTAAAGTATATTATTTCATTTGCTGGATTTGGATAAGGTTTAATTTCAAGTTTTTCAGTTTGTGCATTATTCAATCCTACAGGAAAACCAAAGTCTGCTAAACTCCTATACCATGTGCTAAAACCACTTGTACCAAGCCACAGATTGTCACCAAAAACTGAAATTCCACCGTTACTTAAATATGGTTCATAGCAACTGCCAGCAGCAGGTTGATAACATGGTAAGTTTGATGAAGCATCTATAACAGATGTTACACTAAGATTGACATCATAGTAATTAATGTAACCTCCTGTACCAATGTAAAAAAGTAAATTTTCATATCCTAAAATAAATTTAATTTGGTCATTCCCATTATTACTAAAGCTAGTTGCAGTTGTATCTGCATACAACATATTAGCTTGATTTGCAATCGTAAATATTTTACCTCCTGCCCCAGCAATCATGTCAAACGGACCTCCACTTGTAGCTCCTGCAAAAGCTGTCCATGTTAAACCATTGTCGTTACTTCTAAAAACACCGTTACCTGTGGCATACAAATAGCTGCCATATTTTTGCAAATCATTGCAAGCAAGTGAACTAACTTGTGTCCAAGTATTTGCTTGGTCGGTGCTGCGGTATATGCCTGCAGTGGTTGCTGCTATAATCGCATTGCCATTGATGTATAAATCTTTTACTGTTTTGTAATTTGCGGGAACATTAGTTATTGGCAAACCAACATGGTGTTGTATCCATGTTACACCACTATCATTACTGCTCCAAACGCCACCATCAGTACCAATATAATATTTGTTGCCAGCTCCATAAATTATGCTATAAACATCACCAACAGAACCGTTAGTTATTGTACCCCCGAAATTAAAACTTTGTGGTGTAAATCGTGACCATGAGCTATCAATTTCATTAAATAGGAAAACTCCATAGGTATTTGAAATGCCGAATAAATTATTGTTTAATGTAACTATTAATTTGTTAATAGAAAACATTTTTGGGTTTTCAGTTACTTCAAGCCATGATGATCCATTGTTAATAGATTTGACTAGTTTCAATGATTGTGAAAAAACATTTGCCAGATAGGTATTATTTATGTAATAATACAAAATTGGCTTGCTTCCATTGTCAATAGGGGAAATAGCCCAATTGTTGCCTGACATTTGAAATAAACCGCTTGCTGTTGTTAAGAAGAGTGAATTATTAACTAGAGAAAAATTGGACGCAATTGAACCAATCAATCCAGTATTATTTAAAGTCCAAGTTAAACCCTCATCAGCAGATTTATAAACCTCAATTGAGTTCGATTTATGACAAAATACTTCGCCATTATAGTTGTAAATATTAAGAATATTTGGTGATGAACCATTAATGCCTGAATTAGAAAAAATATATGTTAAGCCATTATCGATGGAACGATATACACCACCGAACGCACAAACTAAAATTGTATTATTTACAATCACAATTTGTCTCACATTGCCTCCTGTAATATTACTTACTATCCAACTCGTACCATAGTTATCTGAGTAATAAATAGCACCTGAGCTTGTTGCTATTAAGCGGGTTCCTATTTGTTTAATATCTCTAACTCCATTAGTACTATCTGTAATACCAGAATTATATGAAAGCCAACTTAGACCGTTATCATTGGAAACAAAGATTCCCTTGGAGGTGGCTGCCATAATTTTGTTTGGTAAAAAAAACATTTCATTAAAGGTAACTGCAGGTGTGTTTTCTAATGTCCATGTATCTCCGTTATCATCGCTGTGATACAATCTTGTGCCTAACATGTAGAGTCTTGAATTGTTTTGTCTAATTTTTCCTAACCCAAATTCAGGCCCTGAATTATTCCATTGCGCATTAACGCTTATCATAGAAAACATTACAGCAATTAAAAGTAAATATTTTTTACTCATATAGCGTTTGTTTTTTAAATTGTAGTACTCATTTTTTTCTTTTTTGATTTGGTATTCGTGCTTGCTGAGCAGGCCGTGAGACTTCGTGTTCATATTATTGATGTATTAATAACCCTTAACCGCATTGCGGTTAAGGGTTTGGTTAATAATTTATTGTTTAATAAAAGTAGTAACTAAATTCTTATCTTCAATACCAAGCACTTGCAAATGATATATTCCTTTTGCAAAGGTACTTATATCTAAGGTAATTTTTCCTGCTTTAACATTCGTGCTTTGTTTGTAAATCACTTGGCCGTTGGCATTGTTAATTACAATGACCGCATTGGCATCAGTAGCATTAATCAATTCTAGTTGTAATTGGTTAAATGCTGGATTGGGCCAAACATTTATGGTGCTTACTAATAAAGATTTCACATTTTTACTTGGTTCAACTGCTCTTAAATTCATAGGTAAAAAAGGATAATCGTAACCATCTATTGCTAGTTTTAACATGTCATAAGCCATAGCACTACAAGCTAGCTTGGCAGCAGCAATTGATTTTAATTGCGCAATTGCAATTTCATTTAATTGATGTGGAGCTATGTTTTGTATTTGCATATTAGTTTTAATGGTTTCTAGTTGAATGAGATTTTTTTCATTTTCATTGCCATAGCTAATGCCTTGTAAATTATTTAAAGCTGATTGATAATTTGCTCTGGCAAAGTTAAAATAAAAATTTACCCAAGCTAAATTATTACCCGACAATTTACCAGTTGAATTAACAATATTGTACAAAGTATTTATCTCAGTTTGCTTTTTTAATGAGGCCAATAAATTAAATAATCCCGCAGACTTGTTTACCATTTCATCACCACTCCAATTATTGATTTGCCCATTAATTGTTGGTGCTAAATCAACTCCATTTTGTGAAATTGCAATAATACTATCATTATTAAATGCATAAGCGTCACAGGATGTTAGCGCGCTCATTTCTAAATTTTGATTATAGGTATATTGATTAAACTCTGTAATTTGATTGGCACAACTTGCACTGCTATTATATGGTAATGTATTGATTACATTGACAGTACCTCCAACTGCATTAATGCCATAATTTCCAGCAATATTTACAGTACACAGTGGGTTGTTTTGCACATCTACTGCACCGTTATTATAATTATTGCTGATAAATGTATTACGTCCT
>JBEIDK010000189.1:0-5257 GCA_040383485.1 Flavobacteriales bacterium | reverse complement strand
TAAATATTCTTGTAGTTGCTGAATTGTATAATTACCGCCTGTTTCCAAATACCTGTAAACTTCTTCATCATTTAACCAATCGATATATTGTTGCGAACAATGCTGAACGGAAAGCGGTCTAAAGCTTAGTTTTTCGGAATATAATGATGGTTGCATTTATTATAAATTGTAAAACTCGAATATTTTTTCAATCACAAAATTTTGCTCTTCATCAGTAAGTGTAGGGTACATTGGCATACTTAAGCATTGTGAATAATAATTTTCGGCATATCGGAAATCGCCAACTTTAAAACCAAACTGTTGATAGTAAGGCATTAAATGAGTTGGTATATAGTGCACTTGTGCAAAGATATTTTTTGTTCTTAGGTAGTTATATAGCCCTAATCTATTCTCAACTTCAATTACATACAGGTGATAGGCATGTCCCTCACGAAAACCTGACTGCCCTTTTATGAAAGATTTATTAGAGAATGCTAGTTCATATTTTTTTGCAATTTCTCGTCTTTTTTGTAACCCTTGTTCTGCCCTATTAAGCTGCGACAAACCTAAGGCAGCTTGAAAATCAGTAAGTCTATAATTATAACCAAGTTCTTGCATCTCCATATACCAGCCAGGGTAAGAGGTAACGTCTTCATTAGTATTGCCTGCAGCCCATTTCATTTCATTTTTAAAAGCTGCAATGTTGCGAGTTATTCCATGTGTTCGCAGCATCAAAAGTCGTTCGTATAATTCTTTATTGTTGGTTGTTATCATTCCTCCTTCACCACATGCAATATGCTTAACGGGATGGAAAGAAAATATTGCTAAGTCGGCATAATTACCATTTCCGCAATTTTGTTTTATGCTTTTTGAATCAGTAAAGTAGCCACCTGGGGCATGACATGCGTCTTCAATGATCCACAGATTATGTTCATTGGCTAAGTTTCTAAAAGACTCTAAATTGATGCTTGCGCCTGCAAAATCAACAGGTATGATTCCTTTGAAATATCCTTTAGGTTTTGATTCGATTAATTTTCTTACACTATTTATATCGAGTAAGTAGGTGCTTGGGTCAATATCGACAAAGTGAACATTGCCTCCACAATACCTGATGCAATTGGCAGAAGCGGCAAAGGTAATTGGTGTTGTGATTACATTGTCGCCCTCCATTACATTTAAGGCGATGGCACATAAGTGTAAGGCTGCGGTTCCGTTAGACAATGCAATAGCGTATTTGCTACCAACATAATTTGCGAAAGCAGCTTCGAATTCAGCAATTTTCGGTCCTTGAGTTAAGAAGTCAGACAAAAGGGTATCATTAACTGCCTGAAGGTCTTCTTGAGTAATATTTTGTTTGCCGTATGGTATCATATTTAGTTAAGCTACAAAATTCGCATCAACGTGTTCTACAATTAGATTTCTAAGACTCTCAATTGTTTCCCACTCAGTGTTATTCTCAGATGTGTAATTAAAACCTGAAGGAACCAATTTTGCATTAAAAGTTTTGATATAGTCGGAGAGCACAAAATTAGGCACTTGAGGCAATATAACATAATATTTTCCCAAATCGTAGGTTGTAAAAGAGTCAGAACTTGTAATCATTTCTTCATGAATTTTTTCGCCAGGACGAATACCTGTTACTTTGTGTTCACAATTAGGAGCAACAGCTTTTGCAACATCAGTAATTTTGTAAGACGGTATTTTAGGCACAAATAATTCACCACCCCACGCAGTTTCTAAAGCATGTAACACCATATCAACTCCTCCTTTTAGAGAAATATTAAATCGAGTCATATTTGGGTCTGTAATAGGTATTACTCCATCTTTTTTCTTATTGATAAAAAATGGGATTACTGAACCATTTGAACCCATTACATTTCCATAACGAACAACCGAAAAATTAATTGGGTTTGCTCCTTTAATATTATTTGCTGCAATAAACAATTTATCAGATGTTAATTTAGTGGCACCGTAAAGATTTATTGGCGCACAAGCTTTATCGGTTGATAAGGCTACAACCTTAGAAACACCTGTGGCCAAACATGCTTGTATTACATTTTCTGCACCACCAATGTTTGTTTTTACGCACTCGTCAGGATTATATTCTGCAATATGCACATGTTTCATTGCTGCTGCATGAATTACGTAATCAACACCTTGTATTGCCCTTTTGAGGCGGCCATAGTCACGCACATCGCCTATAAAAAAACGAATTTGTGGGTATTTTGAAACAGGGAAATCAAAAGCCATTTGAAACTGCTTTTGCTCATCACGTGAATAGATGATTAGTTTCTTAATTTCAGGGTAATTTGTGAGAATTGTTTTTGTTAATTCTTTACCTAATGAACCTGTTCCTCCGGTAATGAGTATGGTTTTATTTGTGTACATTTTTAATGTGTTTTTAAGGAATTCGTTATTTTAGGATTAAAGTTAAAATATCCTCCAGGATTAGTTGAACTATAGCCTAACTCATCCCTAGTTTTATCACTATGAAGATTTAGATAATAAACTGAATCTATTACGTCGTATGGATAGTTATCATCTGCAAAACGACCTTTTTTTCCCAGCCAAAAATATATAGGAAACAGACCTGTTCTAAAAGTATTTGCAGCAATACTAGCAGTTAATTCTATTTCTGAATCGGCACTCATTTGTTCTTTCATAATTTCAATTATTCCAGTATTTGCAATTGCTTCATTGCTTTCGGATCCTTTTACCATTAGAGATAAATTTATTTCACTCACGCTTTTTATGACTATTAATCTCATTTTAATCGAAATATCTTTTTGTGGGTCTAAATAAAGTTCATCATTATTAATTGAAATACTTGTAAATCGTACTTCACCATTTCCTCTTCTACTAAGCATATCACTAATTAAATCTTTATTAGATTTAATTAGTAAAGGATTTTCCAAGTATAATTTAATAATTTCCTTTGTTGCATCTTGCTTTACTAAATGTCCATTCTTAAGCATTATGGCATTATTACATAATTCTTTAACTGCTGCCATATTATGACTCACAAAAAGCACTGTCCTACCTTCTCCTTTACTCACATCTTGCATTTTGCCTAAGCATTTCTTCTGAAACTCGGCATCACCAACGGCGAGTACTTCATCAATAATAAGTATATCACTTTCAAGATGAGCTGCAACCCCGAAGGCTAAACGGACATACATACCACTGCTGTATCGCTTTACGGGCGTGTCAATATACCTTTCAACGCCGCTAAAATCAACTATTTCATCAAACTTACGGTCTATTTCTTTTTTACGCATACCTAAAATATGACCATTTAGATATATGTTTTCTCTACCAGTCAATTCTGGATGAAAACCAGTACCAACTTCTAGCAAACTTGCTATACGGCCGTTTACTTTTATTTGACCTGTGGTTGGTGCTGTTACTTTAGATAATATTTTCAGTAAAGTACTTTTGCCAGCACCATTGCGCCCTACAATACCTAAAATATCACCCTTTTTCACTTCAAAGTTTATGTCTTTTAAAGACCAAACATATTCCGAAGTTCCCTTTTGTGTGCGGTCGTTTGCTTGAGCCAATGATAATACAGGATCTTCCTTACCGCGCATTCGTGCCCACATACTCAACATGTCGTCGCGCATTGAGGCAGCGTTCACGTTTCCTAATCTATATAGTTTAGAAATATTTTCGGCTTTTATTGCTATATCACTCATATTCTAAACTGTATCCATAAAGGTTTTTTCTACCTGATTAAACATTACAATTCCAATAAATAAAGTTACAATCATAAAAATTGTACTATACATTAATCCCGATAATGAAAATTCGCCAACCCCAAAAATACTGTATCTGAAAGTTTCAATGATTGGTGCAATTGGATTAAGCATTAGAATTCCTTTAAACTTTTCAGGAACTTGCGACATTGGATAAATTACTGGTGTAGCATACATTAACATGGATACTCCAAAACCAATAAACAATTGTAAGTCGCGGTACTTTGTAGTAACTGCCGAAGCAATGATGCCAACGCCTAAAGCTATTCCCGCCATTAATGCTAATAATATTGGAAATAATAAAATATATTGATTAATATGAACAGAATACCTACCAGTAACTGAATAAAAAATCATTAGAGTTACGAAAACTCCAATTTGAATAAAGAAACGAATTAGGTTAGATAAAATTGTTGAGATTGGTGAAACCAGACGAGGAAAATAAACCTTTCCAAAAATGCCTGCATTGGCAACAAATGTAGAAGAGGAAGAAGTGAAGCAAACTTGAAAATAATTCCATAATGTTGTTCCTCCTAAATAAAATAAAGGTGCTGGAATTCCGTCAGTGCCAATGCCAGCAATTTCGCTAAACACAAACGTGTACATGATTACCGTGAAGAAAGGTGCTACAAAAAACCAAATAGGTCCAAGAATTGTTTGTTTGTATGTTGATGTAATATCACGCTTAACAAACATCCAAATCAAATCGCGGTAATGCCAAATTTCTTTGAACCGAATGTCTAATAACCCGCGTTTGGCGGTTATTACTTCAGTCCACTTTTCTTCACTCATAAAATTTTATACTAAAAAATAATAAGGCCACAAAGAAAGAAATTTTTGGGATTATTACAACCCAGAATTTTAAGCTAAAAAGCCAAGTTTATTTCTAAACCTCCAGAATTTCTTTTAAAATTTTATCAAAGGTAGAAAATGAAGAAAAAAGCTTACAAAGATGTTCCTGAAATTTTGCCGAAACAAATTTGTTGTGTAATAAAAATTTTCATTTGTATTGTTTTAAAATTACAATACAAATCTCAAAATTTAGTTTGTGAGTAATATACCTATTAATTGGTATTTTCCATATCAGTATTAATACGGATATTTATTTGTTTACCAAAACGTGCAGTGATGAAGGATGAACCTTAATGTCAAGTCTGGTGCCTATTTCAACAGACTCACCATCTAAATGTGCCAAGGTATTTTTTTGAATTATTACCGCATTCTTACACTTAATTCTATTTACATATTTGCTAGTTTCTATATTGTTTGAGAACAATTTTCGAAGTGTAAACGGCAATATTAGTGCTGGCACTTTGGTAACTATACAAATTTCAACAACACCATCAGAAACAGAAGATTTTGGTGAAATAATAGCACCATTGCCCCACTGCTTTCCATTAGCGATACAAATCATGAATGCACTTAAAGATAAGTTTTCGTCAGGAGTAAAAATTTCGTAGTTGCTGGGCATAAATTTGAAATATTCTTTTGCAATAATTTTCCTATAGCCCTTTATACCTCTT
>JBEIDK010000188.1:0-5261 GCA_040383485.1 Flavobacteriales bacterium | reverse complement strand
GCAACAGGAGCTGCTAATTGAACAATATTTACAATATAATCTTCGGTTTCTCCCCAACCGTAATCTGTACAAGCATCCATGTTTGCAATTCCACCTTGATTATCTGCTACTCGAACACGCATAATTAGGTTACCACTATTTGCAGTTAATGGTACAGTATATGAAATGAAATAAGCAGTATTTGCAGTTGTACATGTCACTTGTCCTAATTTTTCTCCAGTATCACTAAAGTCTCCGTCGCCATTATAGTCAATCCAAGCTGCGGCAAAGTTGCCTGCATAGGTTCCATTTGTTACACTTAAATTATAAAATGAGCCTCCATTTAAAGTTGTAATTTGGTTGTTAATGTATGAATAAGAAGGACCGCCAACTGAACCTGAATTCAAATTATTAATTGTTCCTAAGCTAACAGAATTAATAAAATCACCACCATTGGTGCCGTTTGTAGGATTAGGAATACAATATTGTTGACCAGAAGGCAACACATTAATATAGCATACTTGAGTAGCTGTATTGCTTCCAAAAGCATTGGTAGCGGTTAAACTTACTTGGTAGCAACCGGGGGTATTGTAAACAATGCCGGTTGGGTTTTGCGCGGTTGAACTTGAAGGAGTACCACCAGTAAATGTCCATGACCAAGATGTAGGATTACCAGAAGTCAAATCAGTAAAATTGGTGCTACCTCCAACAGAAATACTCGTAAAATTAGCACTGAAGTTTGCAACAGGTGTTGCCGATACAGCAGCTATTGTAACTAAGTAGTCCTCAGTTTCTCCACTTCCAAAAACAGTACATGCATCATTAGGACCATTACCAGCACCAGCAACTCTAGTTCTTATCCTAACATAAGTTAGGCCTGTCATAGCATTACCTGGTATTGAAACACCAACAGCATTTATTACATTAGGTGCAGTGTTAAGGGCAATTTGAGTGTGCTCAGTAGATTCAAAAATATTATTATGATTAAAGTCAATCCATAAAGAAATATCGCTAGTAGCAGTATTTTGAATATTGAATGTATAAAAACCTCCTTGGTTTAAAGTTGCAGTTGTATTGCCACTTGCAGGATATAAGGTGTAAGAAGAGACTGTTCCATTACAAGTAGAAGTATTAGAAAGGGTAGTTCCTGCAATTACAACAGATGAAATATAATCTGATAAGCTACAAGCTGGGTTTAGGCCAGTATTACAAATAGAAGATGAATTTACTAAAATAAAATTTGTTGCTGTATTTGTATTAGAGCCAAAGGCATTGGTTGCTGTTAAACTAACGCTATAGGTTCCAGCGGTATTATATATTACAGTTGGATTTTGAAGTGTAGAGGTTGACGGAGTGCCACCTGGGAAAGACCAAAACCATGAAGTAGGAGAGCCAGAGGATAAATCGGTATAGGTAATTGATTGACCAACATTAACGCTATTTGATGAAGCACTAAAGTTAGCTACTGGAACAGTAGATGGATTAACAGCGTTTATTTGATAATCTTCTGTTTCGCCACTTCCAAAAATAGTGCAGGCATCAGTTGATCCGTTTGAATTATTTACAGCTCTTGAACGTATACGCATATACATTAAACCAGTATTTGCAATTGTATTTGGTATGGCAAAAGCAACGGTACTTGCAACATTTGCTGTGCTTGATGTAGTAAGTTGCACCCATTCATTTGTTTCAAAAATATTATTTTGGTTGATGTCAATCCATGCGGATATAATACTATTGGTATTTGAAGTAACACTTAGTGTATAATTTGTTCCTTTAGTTAATGTGGCCGTTGCACTTCCAGAGGGGTTATAAAATGAATAAGAGCTTACAGTGCCAGAACATGAAGAAGAATTATTTAATGTAGTTGAAAGAATATTTACATTACTAATAACATCGGCTGTATTACAAGCTGGATTTAGGCCTGTTGTACATAAATTATTGGGATTAGTATTACTACAGCTATAGTTAGCAGTAAAACCATTGAATACTTGAGACCCATTAGTAGTAAATGTCACATACATTGAACCACCTGTTGCAGTTACAGAAGCTGGTATTGAGGAGCCAGAATAAGAAGCTAACAAAGTACCAGTTGAATTAATTCCTTGATAAATTCTTACAAAATCATTACCAATTTCTGTTTGAAATGCAGAAAAACTCAAAGTAATACTTGATGCATTTGTAGGTTGAATTAACCATGAACAATTTTGAAGGTTATTATAAAAAGCACCTCCCGTGCTACCATCATCGATAGTACCATTACAGTTGGTAAGTAATAAACCTCCACTACATGCAGAATTTAAATTATTAGTTAAATTAATCGTATAATCTTCTGTTTCACCATAAGTAAAAGATCCTCCTGGTGTTATAATTGCACTATAAGAACATATTACCCTTAAACGAGTAGCAACTCCATTAACAACGTTTGTTGGAACTGTAAAAGTTTGAGTCAATAATTGAAATACCGTAGTTGAAGAAGTTGAAAAAATATTTTCGTTAATATCAAGAAAGTCACCATCATCATTATAATCGATGTATGCCGCATAAACATTTGAGGAATAATTACCACTGGTGATGTTTATTGTATAGGTATTACCTGCAGCTAAAGTTGCACTTAAATTAGAATAGAAATTATAAAAGGGCGCTGTGGATGCTCCAGAAGTATTATTTATGGGGCCGAGTGTAACATTTTCAATATAATCATTGGAAGCCGTACCCGTTGTGTATGTTTCATTAATATACGTTTGCGCATTGGCGTTGATACCTACCATACATATCAAAGCAACTAAAATTTTGTAAAGGTGTTTCATGTAATTATTATTTATTATTTATTATTGAGTTTCTATTTTAACAATTATTATGCCATTTACAAATTGTAAAGTATCGCATTATGATTCGAAAATTTGTTAACGAGCGTCAAAAATAAGATAATATTCAAAAAATTAAATCTTTATTTTTCAACAATGGTTAGATTAAGTATTAAAATTCTTAGACCAACAATGCGATAAGTTATTCCAAATCTCTACTTTTGCTTTTGTCTTCAAATGAATTTACCTATTGACATATAATAAATTATTATCTTAAAATCAAAGCTATAAGAATAAATAAAATAATTTTTTCGATTATTTACTATTTGCTTTTTTTCGATTCAATAAATTAATATTCAATAGAAATCAAGAAAATCTATTTATTTTTTAAAAGCTTTTCATCTATAGAATACTTTCCAGAACCGCTAAAAAGCAATACGATATAAGTTAGAAAATATTGAAAAGCAGAATTCATTTCAAAACCATTTTCTCCAGCAATGATAAGCTCAAAAGAATCTAGGTAAAAAGCAATGTATCCCATGCAAAACAAAAGAAAGAAAAGTGCAAATCGTGTTAGTAAGCCCAGCATTAATAATATGCTACAAAAGAACTCCGCAAAAATGGTAAGCGATAATGGTATTGAACCTTTCAATCCCAATAAGCTAACTTTATTTTGCCAAAAATCTTCGTTTACCATTTCAGAATAATTAGCAAGTTTTTGGTATCCATAAAAAGACATGGTTAAGCCAACAGTAATGCGCAGAATTAGTAATCCTAAGTCAATGTTTAATGGTGCTGAAAGTAGTAATTGCTTAATTTTCATTTTAAATTAATGCTGATTTAAATTAAAAAAAGATGGATTTTATTTTAGAAATTAACCTATTCTATCACTACTTTCTTAATCGTTTTAAAACTAGAATTCTTAATCTCAACTATATATACCCCTCTAGACAAATTTGAAGTATTAAAGCGAGCAATTCCAATACTGTTGGTACTATTTAATTCTTCAATTAAACTTCCGTTGATGTTATATAAGCTTATTGTAATTGACTTTAAATTACTAATATTAACATTCAATTCATTTTTTGCCGGATTTGGAAAAACTTGAATAAGCTCTGCAATATCTTGAGCATTTTCATTGATACCAACAAAGCTATCACAAATTACTGGGAACATCAATAATGAAAGGTCTAAACCCCAGCCGCCAGAAGGTGAAGGAGTATTTAAATTATGCCATGTTCCATTACTCCATTTCTCCCAAGCTTTGCCGGTGTTTGCACTCATGTTATTAATTGAATTTGTATAAATTGCCAGGGTATCGGTGCCAGAATATGCAAACTCAACGCCGGCATAAAATGGTGCAGCAACAGGAACTGGATTTGTAAACTGTATAAGAGAAAAATCACCCGCAACTACATCGGCTGCAACAGAAGCATAGGTTACATTTTTGGTTCCTAATACTGTATTTGGAGAGTTACCTGCGCCATTAGAATTCCAAATTTTAAAATCAAAAGAAGAAGAAGTATTGGAATATGAAATGCGCCCGAATTTGATATAGCAACCAGAAACTTGATAGCCAGTTAATGGTGTTGTAAAATATTCTGCTTTAGCAATGTCAGTGTAGTTGTTATGACCAGCAATATAGCCCCAAGTAGTAGAACTAAAGTTGGCGTATACACTTTGAACATAAGATGCAAACCAATTTGTAAGAGTGTCGCAGCTAGGATTTGTTGGACCACCGCCTGGTGCAACACAACCATTTGAAGAAAGCAACGATGCGCGTGTAGTAGTTAGAGCAGCATTCATACGGGCTGATTGGCCGGCAGTGAACATATACATACATGCATCATCAGTATAATCCATATAATTCATGAACATAGAGCCAGGTGAAGTTCCTGAACAACTGCCTCCTGCTTGGGTGGTTTGAGGGAATGATGGACAGCCTCCATTTTGGTCTTTCTGATTTGGGGTATCACTTACTAAGTCATCACCACTGCAAGCTCCATTATCGTCGCCCCATATATGATACAACTCTAACCAGTGTCCAATTTCATGGGTCGCAGTTCGTCCTTTATTATATGGCGATGTTGCCGCACCAATTGTTCCAAAATAATTATAGCCTACTACCACACCATCAGTTGCAGCAGGGCCACCAGGAAATTGAGCATAGCCAAGTAAACTATTACTTAAGTCGCATACCCATAAGTTTAAATATTTATTTGTATTCCATGCATCACGGCCACCTGTACTATTAAATTTAACATCATCCTCTGTATAAAAAGGACCGTGATTTGTAGATGTTCTTGTTATGCCATTTGTCGGTTGGTCAAATGGGTCGCGTTGTGCCATGCAAAATTCGATTTGAGCATCGGACCCTACATTACCAAAAGCATTGTTTATAGTATTATTAAAGTCAGTATTTAACTTTCGAAAATCTTTGTTTAAAACTGCTATCTGAGAAAGTATTTGTGCATC
>JBEIDK010000187.1:0-5303 GCA_040383485.1 Flavobacteriales bacterium | reverse complement strand
TTGTTCATAGCCAATTGATTATGAACTGCAGTTATAATTGAAATCAAAAAATAATATTATTAATATCTGCAAGTATATAACTTGTTCAGTAAATGTTTACAATAAATTAATTAGAATAATTTGAATAAATAAATGAAATTAGCGACTTCAAAAACTATATAAATTAAATTATATCAAAATTAATTTTGGCCTTAAAACAAATAAAAATTTTCTTCACATTACTATTGCTAATTGTTAATGATCATATTTTTAGTTTCACGAAAACTCATCAACAAAAATACGACACAGCGCATGCAGAATCTTATTTGACGGCTGAAGAAAAAAATTTAATTTACTATACAAACTTCATGAGACAGAATCCAAAAATATTTCTTGAAAAATATGTACAAACATATTTGGATTCTACTAAGTCTAAAGCCAATTTATACATTAACAGTTTAATATTAGAATTAAAAAAAAATAAGGAGTTAAAACTACTTAATCCTAAATACGATTTGTATAAGGTTGCCAGATTGCATGCGCTTGATATGGGACAATCAGGAAAAATGGGACACAATAGTTCTACAGGAAAAAAATATTTTCAAAGGGTAGATAGCTTAACGAATAAATATTCATTTCTAAAAGAGAATTGCCAGTATGGCTATAACAAAGGAATTGATATTTTAATTGATTTATTAATTGATGAAGGCATCACCGATTATGGCCATAGAAAAGCTTTACTTGACCCCAAGATAGAATTTATTGGTGTGTCTATTGAAAAACATAAAACTTATAAATATAATTGCGTAATGGAGTTTAGTGGAGAAACTATACATTAGCTTAAAAAAAAAATGGAAATAAAGTTTACGAAATATCATGGCACTGGAAACGATTTTATATTAATCGACAATAGAACAAAAGAATACTCAAATATAAATAGAAAAAAAATTGCCCAAATGTGCCACAGAAGATTTGGTGTTGGCGCTGATGGATTAATGCTTCTTGAAACTTTGAAGGACTATGACTTTAAAATGGTCTATTATAACTCTGATGGCTATACCAGCAGCATGTGTGGCAATGGAGGAAGATGTATTACTGCATTTGCAAAACATTGTGGCCTAATTACCACTAGTGCTAAATTTATGGCTATTGATGGTGAACATTTAGCATATATTGATGAAGCAGACAATGTTGATTTAAAAATGATTGATGTGAGTAAAATTGAACAATATGAAGAAGACTTTATATTGAATACTGGCTCTCCGCATTACGTAACATTCGTTAAAGATTTAGCGAAACTAAAAGTTAATTTATTTGGAAGGAAAATAAGATATAGTAATAAATTTAAGAAAGAAGGAATTAACGTTAATTTTATAGAAGCGATTGGCAATGTATTGCATGTAAGAACCTATGAAAGAGGTGTAGAAGATGAAACATTCAGTTGCGGAACTGGTGTGGTTGCCTCAGCGCTTGTTACTTCTAACAAATACTTCGATTCTAAAAATGAAATTAAAATTAGCACTAAAGGTGGCGAATTAAAAGTGGTATTTGAAAAATTGAGTGATAACAACTTCAAAAACATTTGGCTTAAAGGCCCAGCTGTAAAAGTTTTTGAGGGCACATTCAAAATATAAAAAACGAACAATATTATAAGAGTATTCGCTGCCGCCTCAATAGGCAATATTGGTTGTGGATTTGACGTGATGGGTTTATGTGTTGAAGAGCCTAATGATGAAGTAATTTTAAAATTAAATAATTCAAAAAAATCATATCAAAAAATCATTGATGATAATTGTAAATTAACTAATGATTCTGCAAAAAATATTGCTTGTAAAAATTACCTGCAAAAAAAACAGATTTAAGTTTAGTACTGCTTGAAACTGCTCACCCTGCCAAATTCAACGATACAATTGAAGAAACTCTTGATTGGAGAATTGCATTACCTGAACAACCAGAAAAGGTTGTGGAAAAGGAGAAAAAAAGTATATTAATGATTAATGAATATAGTAATTTAAATAACTATTTATTAAGTATAAATTAGCTCAGACAAAACGCCTTCTTTAAGTGAATAGGTGCTTAAGCGCATTTTGTTAATCTTAAATTTGTCAATTATATAATTTGTCATAATTGTTGATATTACAATCATTTCAGCTCTTATGGGTATAATGCCTTTAGTCTTGAGCCTTTGTTCGTATGTTGATTTTATAAGAAAAGAATATATCTCTTCATATTCTTTCAAGTTAAAAGTGTAATCAGTAGTAACTTTTAAATCAAGGATTCTATTTGCCTTATTTGCAATAACCTCTGCAAGTGTATCAAATGAACCAGAGGAGCCAATTAATTCAGAGAAATTATAAGTTACAGCGGCGGTTATTAAGGGCTGTAACTCGGCTTCAAGGTAACTATTTACTGAGTCAATTTCTCCTTCTAAAATTGGATTGGATAGTTTGAAAGTTTCCAATAATCTTGATGCGCCAATCTCAAAACTTTGTTTCCACAAAATTTCATTTCTATTCGCAATAATAAATTCAGTGCTTCCTCCTCCAATATCCATTATTAATGAAGATGAATCATTCAATTTGGTACCTAACTTAACTCCTTTATAAATAAGTTCAGCCTCTCTTTCACCATCAATAATATTTATTTCTATTCCAGTAAGCGATTTAATTTCATTAACAAAATCATGGCCGTTATTTGCATTTCTTATTGCGGAAGTGCCAAAAGCAAAAACTTTATTAGCTTTATATATATCACATATCTCTTTGAAAGTAATAATTGCGTTTACACCCCGAATGAAGGCATTTTCTGCAATCATTTTAAACTGAATGCCGCCTTCTCCCATTTTTACGGCAATCTTTTCGTTTAAAAGTATTTTATAATTTTCTGAAATATCAACGATTAAAAGGTTGAATGTATTAGTTCCTAAATCAATAATTGCTGCAACCATTTTTTATTTAAAATGTAATTTGATTTTAATAAGCATTTCTTTAATTCAATTTTGTATAAGGATAAAACAATAAAATAGTTTAGAATTTTAAATAAAAGTAACAATGATTCATCGTTATTTAAAAAAAGACTCTAAGCCAATGTATCATTCAAATAAAAATCTTATTGTATTTATTTTTTTTAGTTACATTCGCGAAATTTTTGTTCATATAATAATAACATAGATAAATAAGTAGATTTAGATAAATACACATGAAAAAATTACTAGGTAAATTTTTAACAATTTCATTTTTTTTAAGTTTTACTTCGGTAAATGCAACAACATTTACCGTATCAAACTTAAATAATTCAGGAGCAGGTTCACTGAGGCAAGCAATTAACGATGCAAACAATGATTTAACTGCAACGCAATCGGCAAGGCATATTATAGATGCTTCATCTTTAAGCGGTACTATTAGCATTACTTCAGCATTGCCTCAAATCCAAAACTATGTTGACATCAATGGTCCTTCAAACTCTTTACTAACCATTTCAAGAACTGGTTCATTAGAGTATGGTATTTTTTTCATATACAACTCAACCTTTCCAGCTTTAAATTTAAAGGTTACACTAAATAACCTTGCCATTCAAAACGGTGCTGGCAGTGGCGGTGGTGTTAAATGCTTAAATTCAAGGGTAACAATTAACAATTGTGTTATAGCTCAAAATTCAACCACAAATGCTATAGCTCCCGGTATTTTTACCGAGTCTTGTATTTTAATCGTAAATAATTCGACAATAAATAATAATAGCAACCTTGGCGGATTAGGCGGTGGAGTTTATGTTACTGGAACTGACTCTGCAACTTTCAACAATTGTACTATAGCTAATAATAGTGCTAGTGTTGGTGGAGGTATTGATGTAAATTCAAACGCACATGTATCCTTAAATAATTGTACAGTTGCAGGAAATAATGCTTCATCAGGTGGAGGTATCTATGTAAATATTGATGATGTTGAATTAAATAATACTATCGTATCAAATAACACAGCAACTTTAGCTGTAAATGGTTTCGATATTTTTAAAGAGTTAAGTTTCGGAATTGGTGGTGGTCCTGAAGGTGTTATGTCTACTAATGGTCATAACTTAATAGGAAGTTTAGTTGGTTTTCAATTTGTTACTGGTACAAATTTAACGGGTAATGTTGTTCCTTTAATAATTTCAAATGTTGTTTCAAGTTCATTAATTAATAATGGTGGCATCACGCCAACATTAGCCTTATTGCCTTGTTCTCCTGCAATTGATGCTGGAACTAGCATTGGAGCTCCTTTACTTGACCAACGAGGTGTTGCTCGTGTTAATGCTACTGATATTGGTGCTTATGAATATCCAGCACTCATTGTTTCTGACCAATCAGCATGTGGACCCACAAATTTCTCAGTGCCAGTTACGGGTGGTACATCTGTTGCTCCATTCTATAATTGGTTTAACGTTCCAACTGGTGGAACTGCTATTGCAACTGGTTCGCCATTTATAAGTGGAATCTTAAATCAAACTGACACATTCTATGTTCAAGAAGCAGCAAGCTGTGCAAATCCAAAAAGATATCCAGTAATATTGACAGTACATCCATTACCAGTTAAGCCAACAATAAATGTTATTGGATATCCAGCTAACACTGCTTCATTGCAATTATGTAATAATGGCCCAACAGTAAGCTTGGTTTCATCACCAATAGCAACAGATAACTATTTATGGACTCCAACTTTAGAAACCAATGATACAATAGTAACTTCTGCTGGGGGCAAATACGTAGTTAAGGTTACTGATATTTTCGGTTGTTCAACAATATCTGATTCATTAGAAATTATTTCCATTTATCCTCCTAACACACCAACCATTACTTCATCAATAGTTAATGGCTCGTTTATTTGCGCTACTGATACTGCTACACTTAATGCAATAACAACTAGTTTACCAATTGCACATTACGAATGGTTTCTAAATTCAAGTCTAGCAAATGACACAACAAATAGCATAGAAGCAGTAAATCAAGGTGATTATGTTATAATAGTTTCTTCTGGTCCAAATTGTACTGCTGCATCTGTGCCTTTTACAATTAATCAAAATCCTTTACCAACAAAACCAAATGTTACTGTAACTGGTGCAACAACTTTTTGTCTTGGCAATACAGTTTTACTAGCAAATAGTGATTTAACAAATTCAACTTTATGGAGCGTTAGTGGCGAAACAACAAACTCAATAAATGCAGACACAACTGGGAATTATTTTGCTACCATCACAGATGGTAATGGTTGTAAAAATTACTCTGATACAATTTCAGTAACAGTAAATATTCCAACTATTCCTATTATAACTATTACAAATAATCACCCGAC
>JBEIDK010000186.1:0-5318 GCA_040383485.1 Flavobacteriales bacterium | reverse complement strand
TGTAATTGAAAGACTAATTGGTACAGGAGGAATAGAGGTATTGCGCAAGGTTTTTGGTGTAATTATTTTAGCATTAGCAGTGAAGTTATTTCAATTGAACGCAAACTTTTAGGGTTTTATTTTTGTTATAAAATTATGATAAGAATTATTGATGCGCATAAAACTTTTAATGCTAATAATGCAAATAAATCAATTGCTTTAAATGGTATTAATTTAGATATTATAAATGGTCAATTCATTGTATTACTCGGAAGTAATGGCAGTGGAAAATCAAGCTTATTAAATTCTATTTCAGGTAGTTTTTTACTTGATAGCGGTCAAATACTTATTGACGGACAAAACCTTACTAATAAATTAGATTTTGAGAGAAGTCATTTAATTGCTAGGCTATTTCAAAATCCTTTGTACGGTACTGCTTCAGAGCTTAGCATTATTGAAAATTTCAGGTTGGCATCTTTAAGAATTGCATCAAAAAAACTTAAAATTGGACTAACAAATGAATTTAGAGATGTAGTAAAGGAAAGAGTAGCAATTTTGAAATTAGGACTTGAAAATAGATTAGATACACCAATTGGCTTACTAAGCGGTGGGCAGAGGCAGGCTTTAACTTTACTTATGGCAACTATGTGCGATACAAAAGTTCTTTTGATGGACGAACCTGTTGCGGCGCTTGACCCGCGAAGTGCAGAGATTGTTATGAGTACTGCAAATGAAATTATAAATAAGTTTAAAATCACTACTATATTGGTTACCCATAGAATGAAAGATGCTATTGAATATGGCAATAGATTGATTTTTATGAATCAAGGAAAAATAGAAAAAGATTTTAATGAAGTAGAAAAAGGAAAATTAAAGTTGGTAGATATCATTAATTGGTTTTAGTTTTGAAAAAAGCAGTAGTTATTGGAAGTGGTATAGCAGGTTTAAGTGCGGCAATAAGGTTAGCAAACAAAGGATATGATGTATCAGTTTATGAATCCAATAGTGAAGTAGGTGGTAAACTTAGCCAATTAGCTTTAGGGAAATACAGGTTCGATTGTGGCCCGTCTTTATTTACAATGCCAGAATTGTTTGAAGAGTTATTTGATGAATGTAAAAAGAATTTTTCTGATTATTTGAAATACAAAAAGCTTGATACAATTACTAATTATTTTTATGAAGATGGAACTAGGTTCAAGTCGTATTCATCAAATGAAAAATTTGCACAAGAACTGCATAGACTAGCCCTAATAGAAGAAAAGACAGTAATTGAATATTTAAATAAATCACGCAAAAGTTATAAGCTTACAAAACATGTTTTTCTTGAAAACAGTTTGCATAAAATGAAAACTTTTTTGAATTTAAAGACACTTATCTCTTTGATTCAATTGTATAAGTTGCCACTGTTTGGTAGTCTAAATTCTTTCAATAAAAAGAAAATCGAGAACCCAAAAATTGTTCAGTACTTTAATAGGTTTGCAACTTATAATGGCTCTAATCCTTACAAAGCGCCATCATTGTTAAGTCTTATTCCTCATCTTGAGCATAACATTGGAGCGTTTTATCCAACAGGTGGAATGTTTCAAATTGCAATGTCACTTAAAAAACTTGCTAATGATTTAGGTGTTAAGTTTGAGTTTAACTGCAAGGTAACGGAGATTATAATCGAAGGTAATAGAGCAATAGGCATAAATGTAAATTCTGAATTTATTGCTACAGATGCTGTATTTAGTAATATGGACATTTACCAAACTTATAAAAAATTGTTACCAAATTTAATAATGCCCAACAATGTAAAATATGAAGAAAAGTCAAGCAGTGGAATTGTCTTTTTTTGGGGAATAAAAAAGGAATTTAAGGAATTAGGATTGCATAATATATTTTTTGCAAGTAATTATGAAGAAGAATTTCATAAAATATTCAATGAGTACTCAATTAGTGAAGACCCAACTATTTACATTAATATCACATCAAAATATTCAATTGAAGACGCTCCATTAAACTGTGAAAATTGGTTTGTCATGATTAATGCACCTCACAATGATGGAACTCAAGACTGGGATTTGATGGTTGAAAAAGCCAGAAAAAACATTGTTCACAAACTGAATAGAATATTAAAGGTAAACATTGAAGATTTTATTGAGGTTGAAAGTGTTTTGGATCCTAGAAAAATAGAAATAAATACTTCTTCATTTGGAGGTTCGCTTTATGGTAGCGCAAGCAATAGTAAATGGGCGGCATTTCTTAGGCATAAAAATTTTTCAAATAAGGTTCGTAATCTATATTTTTGTGGCGGAAGTGTGCACCCTGGAGGTGGCATTCCACTTGCAATGTTATCAGGTAAAATAGCTGTTGATTGCTTAGTTGATTAAATTGTAAATTCATTTAACTTTTCCTTAACTTATTATTACTATAAATACGTATTTTGCACATTAATTTATTTTGATGAGAAAGGTATTTCAAATTTTTTTGTTTTTGTTTCTGCTTATTGAATCATCTTCGTTTTCTCAAGGATTATTACTTAATGAAATAATGATAAATCCTAATGATGCATGTGATGGGCAGTGTGTACCCAATACTGCAGATTGGATTGAACTTTATAATTCGAACAACTCACCTTTAGATATAAGTTGCTATACATTAATAACAAAAAAATTTGCAGTTATTTTCCCTGTAGGTTCAGTAATACAACCATTTTCTTTTTTTGTATTAGGAAGTCCAAATTTTGGACCAGTTGATTTGTCATGGGCTTCAACTAATGTAATTGATTATCCTTCATCTCTACAACAAGGTGTGCTTTCAAATACAAGCGATTTTATAGCACTTTATGATAATAATCAAATTGCAATAGATGGCACTACTTGGGAAAGTTCAACATTGCCTACATTGCCGGCAACACCATTAACTATTAACGGGGTTAATGCATGCGGATCGGTTACAATAAATCAATTGAGTATTGCTCAATTTCCTGCAGGAGCCCAGTTTACCTCAAACGGTGGCAATGGCAATACTATGGCACGCAAGTGTGATGGCAGCAGCACTTGGGAAGTTCGTTCAGGGGTTCAAATTTCTAAAGGAGCCACAAATGGAGTGCCTCCTGTTATAAATTTTACAGCTTCCGATACCACTCTTTGTCCAAACGATTGTATAAGTTTTACTGATTTAACGCCAGTAGCTTCAAACGTTACTGCTTGGAATTGGGCACTCATTGGTACCAACAATGTTAGCTCTAACATACAAAATCCAACTGGAATATGTTATCCTTTCCCTGGTTTTTATAATGTATCTTTAACAGTTACAAACGTATGCGGTTCATTCACAAAAGTTAAACCATTTTATTTAGAGGTAATAAACGCAATTCCACCAATTGTAAATCAAGCAAATGTTGTTGCCACTTGCGCTTCACTTAGTTTAAATTTAATTGCTCCACCTACCTATACTAGCTATCAGTGGCTCAATAACAATGTGGCAATTCCAGGAGCAACAAACGATACTGTTACTATAACACAATCTGGAAGTTACACGTTAACTGTAATTGACCAAGGCTGTGCCATAACTACTCCTTCTATTCTTATAAATGCTCCAAACGTTTTAAATGCACAAATCACTCCTAGTGGTCCTACTAATTTTTGTATCGGAGATTCGGTTGTATTATCTTCCAATACTGGGTTTTCCTTTCAATATCAATGGCTGTTAAATAACATTGCCATAGCAGGAGCTACACAATCTACTTTTGCAGCAATAATAACAGGGAGTTATGCTGTTGTAATTACTGATGGGTCTTGCATTGATACCTCAAATATTATACTGGTAAATGTATCACCATCAATTATTGCAAATATTTCTCCGCCAGGTATTGCAAACATTTGTTTAGGGAACAGTTTAAATTACAGCGTTACCCCTTCTTCTGGATTTAACTATCAATGGATATTAAATGGCAATAATATTTCAAGTGCAAATAGTTCAAATTATATTGCAACTTCCGAAGGAGTATACTCTGTGCAAGTGAGTGACGCAAACGGTTGTACAGCACTCGTAAGTGCAACTTTAAATGTGGACTCCGTTATTGTTCCTACAATAACCTCAACAGATCCAAGCTTATCCTTATGCACGGTTGCATCTATGACATTGAGTGTTCCTAATAATTATACAAGCTATCAATGGCTAAATAACACTACAAATTTAATTACTGGTGCTAATGCCAATAGTTTGTTGGTAACAGTTTCGGATTCATATAGCTTAATAGTCTCTGCAAATGGATGTAGCGATACAACTTCAATTGTGTTTGTTTCAAATGGATTTAATCAACCAATAAATATTACTGCAACTGGCGACACAACCTTTTGTCAAGGTGGTAATGTTTCTCTTGATGCTGGAGCATTCACAAATGTTAGTTATCAATGGTTAGAGGCAGGAACTGTTATTGCAGGCCAAACATCTCAAACAATAACGGTAAACTCAACCGGATTATATAGTGTACAAGTTACTGACGCTGCTGGTTGCAGTGGGTTTTCTCCTCCAATTATTATTACGGTAAATGTGTTGCCAAATATTCTTATTAATGCAAGTTCTTCCCTTACCTTTTGTCAAGGAAATAGTGTAACACTTTCAGCAACTGCCGGTGCTGTTGGTTTACTTCAATGGCTTGATAACTCTGCTGCAATTATTGGGGCTACAAGCAGTAGTTTACAAGTTACAAATAAGGGTAATTATAGTTTGGTTTTTACCGATGTGAATGGTTGTATTGATACTTCAAATGTTCTGATAACAGATACTATTATTGCGTTTAATATTACTTTCCAATCTTCTACCGGAATTTTTTCTTTTTGCCCTGGAGGAAACATTAATATTATTGCAACTCCAACTGGAGCAGCTACTTATAATTGGGCTTTAGGTACAACACCATTGCCTACAACAACAAATACTATTAATGTTACACAAGCAGGTAATTATAATGTTTTGATAACAGATGTTAATGGATGTACAAATGTAAATAGTGTAAATACAAGTCTATATGCACCTCCAGTTCCTGTTATTCTTCCTAATAATACCATCAGCATTTGTTCAGGGCAGTCAATTCAATTGTCTACTTTAAATTTTGCATCATACGTTTGGACATTGAACGGAATGAATATTCCTACTCAAACAACACAGAATTTACTAACAAACCAACCAGGAAGCTATACCGTTACTGTTACAGATAATAACGGATGCCAAGCTACATCCTCACAAAAAGTTATAAATACAGCAGGCCTTCCTACTCCTCAAATATTAACTACCTCTCAAACTGAAGTTTGTGAAGGTTTTACAAGAACCATTTTGGTTGACTCAAGTTACGT
>JBEIDK010000185.1:0-5343 GCA_040383485.1 Flavobacteriales bacterium | reverse complement strand
CCTGAGAAATAACAGCACCTGTTAAAGCATATACTGAAGTTTTATCAACAATACTTAAGGTTTCTTCAAATTTATTAGCATCATATACATATATTGTAAGTATTGGCCCAAACAACTCTTCACACATGGTAACATACATGGGGACCTTAGTTACAATAACGGTTGGTTCAATAAAATACCCTTTCGTTTTATCAAAACTACCACCAGCAATAATTTCAACGTCTTTGTCTGATTTTGCTTTGGTGATGTATGATGCTAGTTTGTCAAAAGATTTTTCATCAATAACCGCATTAATAAAATTACTAAAATCTTCGGTTGGCCCCATTTTAAAAGATTTTAAATCACCTACCAATCCAGATTTAACTTCTTCCCAAATATTACCAGGAATATATGCACGAGAAGCCGCGGAACATTTTTGTCCTTGAAACTCAAATGCCCCGCGCGAAAGCGCTGCTATAGTAACTTTCACATCGGCACTTTTATGTGCAATAATAAAATCTTTACCACCTGTTTCACCAACAATACGAGGGTATGTTTTGTATTTATGTATGTTGTTGCCAATGGTTTTCCAAATGTTTTGGAAAATTTCTGTAGAACCAGTAAAGTGAATTCCTGCAAAGTCGGGGTGAGAGAAAATAACATCACCTGCTTCAGGGCCACTTACATATATTAAATTAATTACACCATCAGGCAAACCGGCTTCTTTAAATACCTTCATTAAAATATTTGCCGAATAAATTTGTGTATTACTTGGTTTCCAAACTACGGTGTTACCCATCATGGCAGCACTTGTTGGTAAGTTTCCGGCAATAGCTGTAAAGTTAAATGGTGTAAGAGCAAATATAAAACCTTCTAAAGCACGTTGCTCAACACGGTTCCAAACACCAGGACCAGATATTGGTTGTTGCTTGTATATTTCGGTAGCATATTGCACATTGAAACGCAAGAAATCAATTAACTCGCAAGCGGCATCAATCTCTGCTTGAAAAGCGTTTTTACTTTGCCCTAACATTGTTGCTGCATTAATTGAAGCACGATAAGGACCTGCTAATAATTCGGCAGCTTTAATAAAGATTGAGGAACGCTGCTCCCAACTTAATGCTTCCCATTGCGGTTTTGCTGCCAATGCAGCATCTATAGCTTGTTGTACATGGCTTTTGTCGCCTTGGTGGTAATATCCTAAAATGTGCTGATGGTTATGAGGTGGTCGCATAGCCACTTTTTTATTAGTACGAACTTCTTGATTGCCGATATACATTGGAGCATCCATTTCAATGCTGCGCATTTCAGCCAGTTTTGCTTGTAATGTTGCACGTTCTGCGCTTCCTAATGCATAGTTTTTAATTGGTTCATTTACCGCTGTGGGTATATTGAAAAATCCTACTGACATGGTATTAATGTATTGATTTGTTAATGTGTTGATTTGATTTTTTTCCGGTGCAAAAGTATATAAAAATTGATAAGAAAGAGGAGATGATTCAATAAGCTATTATCGAAAATAAAATAGAAAATGATTACGAATTGTTTGCTATTTTTCTATAATTCCTAAGCAACATATAGTTCATGACAAAAGGAGCATAACGACTGATTCTAAAGGCCATTTTACCAATAAAAGAATGAACTCTCACTTCTTTACCATTACTTATTTGATTGAGAATTAAGGTAGCTGTATTTTTTTTACTTGCTACTTTAAACCTGTTCCGATGAGGTACTTCTTCTAATTCTCCGTTTGGTGAAAAAGTTTTTTTCTCAATATCATTTTGGGTAAAACCAACGTACGCAATCCCAACAAAAACACCATCATAAAGCAACTCTTTTTTTAGACTTTGGTACAAGGCAGTTAGTGCCATTTTTGAACATGAATACAAAGAGTAATTCGGTAAGCCATGAAATCCTGCAAGAGAAGATATAAAAAGTATTTTGCCTTTTGTTTTTATAAGGTGCGGTATAGCGAAATGGGTAACATTTATTGGACCATTTAAATTAGAACTAATTATTTCTGAAACAACTTTTAAAGAAGTTTCTTTTAAAGTTCCATAGGCAGACATTCCTGCATTATTAACGAGCACATCAATCTGTCCAAAATGTTCTATGGTTTTTTCAACAAGTAATTTTGATTCATTTTCATTGGTAACATCTGCAACTAGAAAAAGGCTGTTTTTGGGATGTTCATCCATCAAATATTGTATGGCAACTTTACGCTCCTTACTGCGACTATTAAACACAACCTTTCCACCATTTAAAAGAACTTGTTTAGCAAGTTCTTTTCCAATTCCCTGGCAAGAACCGGTGATAATGAATACCTTATTTTTTATACAATCTAATTTCATTAGAGTTTATTATTATCTTTTAACCACTCAGTGCATTCTTTTATTGCAACTTCAATATTAGTTTGAGGCATCTTAAGTTCTGTAATTGCTTTTTGTGATGAGTAAAATTGATTCAACAAAGAAAGTCTTGCCATTCCATAACTTAAAGTTGGCGTTTTAGCGGTAATGCGTCCTGTAAGTGATGAAATAAATCCGTAAATCAAAACAATTGCATTTGGAATTTTGTAGAATTTTGCATTCACATTATTGACCTTACACACTTTCTTAAAAAACTCTTGATAGCTCAGGTTTTCACCACCAGCTATGTAACATTCTCCAATCCTTCCAAGCTTAATTGAATTTGCTACAGCCACCGCTACATCTTTTGAGTAGGCAAAACTTTTACCTCCATTAGAATAGCCTGGCACTTTTTTATTTGTAATAGCAATGATCATTTTTCCTGATGAAGGCATACTATCAAAAGGTCCAATCATAAAAGTTGGATTAATAATTACAACAGGAAATTTTGAGGATTGAAATTCGTTTAACAACATTTCTTGAGCCTTGTATTTGCTATTTATATAATCCATTTTATATTTAGTACCTGAAAATTTATTTGACTCATTGCCTGGAGAGTTTAAAGACCCTTCTTCAAATGAATTTGCAGTTCCTACTTGAATAAACTTTGTGATTTTATATTCCTTTCCAAGAGCTATTAATGTTTCAACTGCAAAAGTATTAATTTCATAGCACATCTTATTACTTCTGGGATAAAGCTTTGTATAAGCAGCTGCATTAATAATGATACTGCAATCATTGATTTGGTTCTTCCAAGAAGCTGAATCCATCAAATCGCCCACTATTATTTCAACATCTAACCCATCTAATGTTACATTATGAGGGCTTTTTTTAACTAAACATTTAACGGCATAATTTCGCTGTAGTAATACTCTAACTATACTATTTCCAAGCATACCATCTCCGCCTGTAATAAAAATTTTGTCCATTCTCATAATTTGAATGTTTCGGAATACATTAATATCAGTGTATAATTTGTAATTTTACTAGTGCCCAAAAAAGTTAAACATTCATAAGTTATGGGCCACCTTTGCCAGCATCTATGAAATAGTAAGCATTTGTTTTTTTTGGACCATTAATTTTCTAAACCAATGCCATAGTTATTTAAAATATTTTATCTATTGTTATATTTCAATTTTTCATATAAAAATACTCACAAAAAAAATCATTATTGCAGGATTGTTGTTGTCATGATTTTAAGATTTTAATAAAAGAATAAACCTATATTGAAAAGGTATGGACCACCTAAACCTGCTTCGTAAAAAATTCCTGATTTGCCATTGGCAAAAAAGTGTTTACCTCCCAAGCCTATATGTGCCATTGGCAAATAAATATCGCTAAATATTCCATTAAAATTATTTAAGTTTTGATTGCCATCGAAGTACCCAATTCCTCCCATTAGATTAAGGTAAAAAAGATCATCATTATCTTTATGGAAATTAAATTGTAAAATACCTTGACCAGAATATCTTCGGGTTTGACTTAACAATGCTTTGTTGGTATAGTTTAAATTTATACCTAGAAGAATATCGGATTTTTTATTGGGTTTAGTGATTGCTCTGAGATTAAACTGGTATGGAGCGTCAGCATTATTATTACTGAAAATCCCTCCCGTAAAACCTGTTCCAATTTCAAATGACTTTTGATATAAATCTGTAAAATTATTCTCGGAATTTTTTTCGATTTTTTCGAAACTTGATTGTACTGGTCTTGAATAGTCCTGGGCTTGTACCTCATTCTTTTTTTCATTAAAGTTTTGAATGTTCCCAATCTCATAAATTATCATTTTCAGGTCCTTTGTTCGAAGAGTAAAGGTGGTATCTAATTTTTGCTCGAAACCTTTGCAAGAAACTATGCTGTCGTTAATTTTTACAACATGTGTAAAAATGCGACTATTATTAGTTTTTACAATGATGTCTTGCGCCATTATGCCGACTCGAAACATAGATAGCAAAGAAATTGTTAGTATTAATTTTGTATTCATTTCCAAAATTTAAAAGGCAATTTAATTTAAAATTAATTAATAAAACAATATACCAATATTTAAAAAATAGGGTCCTCCAATTCCACCTTCTATAAAATATCCAACTTTTGAATCATCAAAATAGTATTTGTATCCAAGCCCCATATGTCCTGATAGCATTGTTCCATTTCCAAAATAATTGTTGCCATAAGTATTATAACTAATAAATTTAGCGATACCTAACATTAGGTTAAAATATACTTTACTGTATTTAGTTTGATATACACTATTTTGCAAAATGCCATGTAAGGATACTCTTCTAGCAACAGCTATGGTGGCTAAATTCGAGTAGTTTATATTTACTCCAATTACATTTTTACTTTTTTCTGAAACAGGAATTAATACTCTAGCATTTACTTGATAGGGTGTATAAACACTTGAATATGTTGTGTTAAACAATCCAAACGTTATTCCCGAACCTATTTCAATGGTGAGCTTCTCCTTCAATATGTTTTCTTCAATTTTCTTTTCTGACTTTTTTTGGTCTTCATTTTTATTCTTAGTATACTCATAATCAATTTTTTCTGATCCACGATTATTCAAAGAGTCATTTGTTGTTTGTTTTGTTAACCCAATGTTTTTAGTGTTATTAAAATATTGAATATTCCCAATTTCATAAAGAATCATTTCAATTTCATTGGTACTGATGAAAAATAATGAGTCCTTATAATTAGCAATGCCCTTGCATTTAATAATATTATCTGTAACGTTTACAACACGTGTAAATATTCTGCTTTTATTTGTTTTAACAATGATGTCTTGAGCAAATAAATTATTAGTTGTAATGATTATGTAGGTAAATATAAATTCAATTATTTTTTTCATCATGTATATTTTTAGGCAAGTAATATTGTAGTGTATAAACCACCCAGTTTGGTGCTGGGTAGTTGTTTTATTATTTGTTTTTTCAAGCTTACTTTTTCTTTTTATTAT
>JBEIDK010000184.1:0-5423 GCA_040383485.1 Flavobacteriales bacterium | reverse complement strand
TGATTACTATTCAAAGTTTACTCAATTAGAAGTTTTTGATGCATTGGGAAGAAATGTATATTCAAATATGAATGGTATTGTCTCAAATTCAAATATTACAGCTCAATTTCAAAAGAATACTGTTTATTTTATTCGCTTAAAATCGAATGACAAAACATTTACTTTTAAAAGAATTGTAACAAACTAAGGGGGTGTTTATTGCAATTGAAAAAAGCTGATTGGGTGCAAACCCAATCAGCTTTTTTTATTCTATTCACGAAGTTCGTTTCATCAAAAAAAGATTTGAGCTATGTCAGTATCATGCTTGAAATCGAGGGAACAGAATCGTTTTTTTTAGCCTCCCCTTACTGTATCTTGGTGTGGCTTGTTGCAGTATGCGTGCGCAGCTATTAAGCATCTCAAAAGCTTATTTTTTAGCCTCCCCTTAGGGGTTATGAGTTATTGTAGCAGAATTTTTATTGGTGGGGCTTATTGTTCTCCCGTTAAACTGTATTCTCCAAGATTCACTAACTTCTATAAGTCATCCACTGCAGCATATGTCAATAAAAAAATACCTTTGAAACATCATGTTTGCGATACTTAAAAATAATTGAAGTGCTAAATGTTGAAATGGATTTTGACTAATTATTTTATGAAGAAAAATGTTTAATGTTTTATAGTCTGTAGAATATGCGTAACAAAAATTATTATGAAAACAAACTATGAGGAACTGAGAAAAATAATTTGTTAGGATACCTTAATATTTAATGCTTGTTTTGTTAAACAAATATTAAGCGACACTTGACCAACATCACGACTACTTAAATTGCTTTTATGAAATAATCTAGAATAAAATAATATGAAAGAGGATTTATACCATGATGCTTATTTTAAAAGAATAGAGTTTTTTGTATTGTTTGCCAACATTTTTATATGGATTGGTTACGCAATTGAAATTAGTTTATATTCTCATATTTATTCATTTTTAAATTTGATTATACACATAGTTTGTATGGTTGTTATTTCAAGCACACTAATCATATTAATTAAATTTAAGTCTCGTTATTATAAAATTATATACCTTACAATTACATATATTGTTTTATTTAATATGATTGTTACACAGATTTGTTTTCAATCTTTTTTTGAACAAACTGGATATGGAAGATTTCATTTCTTTTCAAGAAACGTATTTTTTACAATAGCATTAATTCCTGTTTTAGGTATTATTAATGAAAAGAAACATATTATAAATCAAGGTATTTTAATAATATGGATGATAACGTATGAAATTTTTTTCTCAAATGATAAATTTTTAATAGCCAATGCTTCATTATATTATTTAACTTTTATTACTTTTTGTTGGATAATGTATTCAATGTCTGCCAATTCTGAAAAATACGTTAATCAAATAAGTCAATCAAATACTCAAATAAATAATTTGCTGTTGAATATTTTACCAGAAGAGATTGTTTTAGAGCTAAACCAAAAGGGAGAAGTAACACCACACCATTATAAGATGGTATCAGTTCTTTTTACTGATTTTAGAGCTTTTACGAAAACAGCTTCAACAATTAGTCCTTTGGAGCTAATTGAAGCACTTAATGAATGTTTTACTGCTTTTGATGAAATAATTGGAAAAAATAATTTGGAAAAAATAAAGACCATTGGAGATGCTTATATGTGTGCAGGTGGAATTCCTGAAGAAAATTATACAAATGCATTTGATGCCGTATCAGCCGCTTTAGAAATAAATAGTTGGGTTAATGATTGGAATTCTAAAAGAGAGACACTAGGAAAAGAAAAATGGGAAATTCGTATTGGCGTGCACACAGGGGAAATAATTGCTGGTGTTATTGGTAAAAAAAAGTTTGCTTATGATGTTTGGGGCGACGCTGTTAATATAGCTGCAAGAATGGAAAACTCGAGTGAAGTAGGTAAGGTAAATATATCAGGAGATACTTATGAATTAGTGAAAAATAAATTTAAGTGCTTATACAGAGGAAAAGTAACTGCAAAAGGAAAAGGTGATGTAGATATGTATTTTGTTGAGAAAAAAAATGAAGTAATTATAATTTAAATTTTCAATTACCTATTATTTTAAAAAGCCATCATTCAGCTCAGCCTCCAGACTATTTGTTCTTATACGTCATCCACTTCATCATATGTCTATAAAAAATACCTTTGAAACATTATGTTTGTAAAACCTAGAAAAATTGAAGTGAGAAATGTTGAAAAGGATTTTGATAGTGATTTTTCTGAAGAAAAATATTTAATGGTGCTTTTGCGCTATGTATAGCAAAATGAGTCTGGAGACTATGCATAACGTAAATTATTATGAAAACAAACTACGAGGAACTGGGCTATAAAAAATAATTCGAAATGAGAATAATTACAGTTGTTATTGCATTGATGTTGAGTTTAAATAGCCATGCCCAAGACTCAACGTTGGTTACATCATTTTCACGTAACACTGTTTTTACTGAGTTGATGGGTAATGCTTTCCTATATTCAATTAACTATGATAGGTTGTTTTTCAAAACTAAAAACGTTAAATTATCAACAAGGGGTGGTATTTCTTATTTCGGCGCAGGAACTGGAAAACTGTTACAACTGCCTATTGAAGCTAATTTGTTGCTTGGCAATAAACGCTATTTTGAAACAGGTTTGGGGCTATTGTACTTGATGTATCAAGACCCTGACCCACGTTCTAACTATCCATATGCACCACTCAGTTTCAGAATTGGCTATAGGTATCAACAACCCAAAGGTGGTTTCTTTTTCAGGTGTGGTTACTTGTTTAGGTATCATCCACAAAAACAGAAGAAGTATGGAAATGATGAAAATTTTAACAACCTTTCCTTATGCTTTGGATATACCATTCCTGGCAAAAAGAAATATGTAAAAAGCGATACACCCGAGGTAAATGAAACAAAAATAAGTAAACCTGATATTTCCAAACCTGTGAGAATGCAACTGATAGTAAGTTTAAATAACTTCTATTCTGGAAGACTTGCACCAGATAATATTATAGGTAAAATGACAATAAATAGCAAACAATTTTGGGAGGATAAAAACCAAAGGATTGACAATAGAATTTTACCCTATACTTCATTTATTTATGACTTTGAAGATAAAATGCATTACGAGAATTGGTTTATTACATATGGTTTAAGTACAATACTCAATAAGCGGTTTTCATTAGAATTTACCTATGGAAGTAGTTCAGTATTGCATGATAGATACTATTCTTCCAAATACTCAAGTGGTGGAGTAACAAGAAAAATTAATGTGCTTCAGCAAAAGCTGAGCTACAACCTTTACTCAAAGAAATATGCCGATAACACATCGTTAATTATTTCTTCGGGGTTAAAACTATCAGTAACAAAATTTTTTGTTCGCAGTCGTTGGGGTTTTAATGATTCTGGATACTATAAGAATTATTTAATTGAATCGAAAGGCATAAATTTGAATTTGCAAGGCTTTCTTGATATAACAAGACAATTTAAATGGTTTGGCTTTTCGGCTGGGTTTGGCTTGTTTAATATTGCGAATTATTTGAGCCAAAAAGGTTCTGCTGAATTTAATTATGAATATAATCATGGTGGTGGTCCCCCTCCATATTCTTCAACAACAAAAGGTTCGCTTTATAAAACGGTTAACTATAAAGGCTTTTTAAAACCCTTTGCATATACAAACAACTCAGTTCATTTTTCACTAATATATTTAATACGTTGAAGAAATGAATTATCGGTTTGCTTGTAAGTACATTTTTACTATTTGCAAAGAGCAATGACGCAATACCATAGTTGAAGGCTATTCCCCGCGTTTAAATAAATCCTATTAAAATATAAGACCCAAAAAAAGCGCTAATAATAATACCAGCGCTTTTTTGATTAGATTGATTGAACTCTACTTCTTTTTAGTTTTTTTTGCTGCTTCTTGATTTTCCTTATAGCGCATATCAGGTGTACCGTCTTTTTTTACTGGCCCTGCAGGCTTTGCTTTTGCACCTTCTTTATTTTCTTTGTAACGCTTGTCGGGAGTACCATCCTTCTTTAATTTTTCATCCTTTTTCTCCTCTTTCTTTTCAGTAGTTCTCTCTTTTTTTGCATCTTTTTGTTGTGCAAAACTGTTGCTAAATGCAAGTCCAAAGCATATTGCAAGTATTAATGTTAACTTTTTCATTTGTTATTAATTTAATTGTTATGCTACAATTTTATATGATTTATGCTGATTAAAAAATTTATTTATCGAATTTTTACAAATTGAAAGAAACGATTTTATAAAATTTCATTTAAAAAATTTATTGCCTTGTAACCAGTAAAGTCAATATGAACTGGTACTACTGATACAAATCCATTTGCTAGAGCCCATTCATCTGTATCATTCCCTTCATCCAAATTTACAAATTTGCCAGTAAGCCAATAATATGATTTTCCGCTGGGGTCTTTGCGCTCATCAAACTCTTCTTGCCAAATAGCTTTTGCTTGTCTACAAATCTTTAAGCCTTTCATTTCTTCTTTTGGTAGTTTCGGAAAGTTCACATTCAAACAAATACCATCTGGTAATTTGTGTGCTAAAACTTTAGAACAAATATTTTTAATGTATTCCTTACAAGCACTAAAGTCTGCATTCAAAGAAAAGTCGCTCAACGAGAAACCAATAGAAGGAATGCCTTCTATGCAACCTTCAACCGCAGCACTCATAGTTCCTGAATAAATAATGTTGATAGATGAATTAGAACCGTGATTTATTCCAGATACAATTAAGTCGGGCTTACGAGGAAGTAATTTGTCTATTGCAATTTTTACACAATCTACGGGTGTTCCACTACATGCAAACTCTTTTATATTTTCATCTAAATTAAATTCTTGTAATCTTAAAGTATTGTGTATGGTTATCGCGTGGCCCATGCCTGATTGGGGCTTGTCGGGAGCTACCACATATACCTCACCTAATCCTGATACAGCATCTATTAAATTTCTTATTCCTGGAGCGGTTATTCCATCGTCGTTGGTTACTAGTATTAAGGGTGTCATTTTAGTTTATTAGTTTAGAGTTTATTAGTTTATTAGTTGTTAGTAGTTAGTTAATAGTTGTTAGTTGTTAGTAGTTAGTAATTAGATTTTAATTGAAAGTATAATCATTTATTATTCAAAATTCATAATTCAACATTCATAATTTACAATTAACTCCGTTGAGGGCTTTGCCGTTCATAATTCAACATTTATTATTCATTATTCAAAATTCAAAATTCAAAATTCATAATTCAACATTCATAATTAGCTCAACCCAACTATTTCACCATTCACAAAGTCAATTACTTTTGCAGCTGGTTCTTTTGGCAAACCTGGCATACGCATAATTTCGCCAGCAACGGCAACAATAAATCCAGCGCCACTATTTAAAATTAAATTTTCTATATGTATGTTAAATCCTTC
>JBEIDK010000183.1:0-5449 GCA_040383485.1 Flavobacteriales bacterium | reverse complement strand
TGCATTAATAAAGGATTTAAAACTGACTTACAACAAAGCCCGCCAAGCAAGTATTACCAATGAAATTTTAGAAATTGTTGGTGGTTCGGAGGCGTTGAACGGATAAAACAAATTATGAATTCTAAATTTTGAATTCTGAATGATTATAAGGTGGCAATTAGAAATGCTACCATACATTTTAAGAAATATCTGAAGCCCTAACTTTCAAAAGTTGGGGCTTTTGTTATTTATAAAAAAAAATATTTGACAATAGTAATTGGTAAGTTACAATACAAATATTATATTTGATAATTACTAAATGCGTAGAAAATGAAAAATTACCACCTTATTATTTTATTGACTGCTTTGTCAGTATGTATTAATTTACTTAAAGCACAAAACGTTTATATCCCCGATGCGAACTTTAAAGCAGCTTTAGTAAACAATCCTGCTATTAATACCAACGGCGATACAGAAATACAAGTTAGTGAAGCTGGGGGTTATAGTGGATATATTGATGTTAGCAATCAAAACATACATGATATGACTGGCATTACAGCATTTATTTCTTTAACTGCATTAGTTTGCTACAGTAATTCGCTTACAAGTTTGGACGTGTCAGCCAATTCATCTTTAACTTATTTAGATTGCTTCAATAACCAACTTACAAGTTTAAATTTGAATAGTGTTTCTTTGACATACTTATCTTGCTACAATAACCAAATTATAAGTTTAAACATATCAGCAAATACTGCTTTAACTGGTTTAAATTGCGGTCTTAATCTCCTAACCAATTTGGATGTGTCCAATAATACGGCTTTAACTGCTTTAAATTGCCGTGGGAATCTACTAACCAGTTTAAATGTTTCCAATAATATAGCTCTAAATTATTTATATTGTGATGCTAACCAACTTTCAAGTTTGAATGTATCTGCAAATACTGTAATGAACTATTTAGATTGTAGCGGTAATGTAATCATAAGCTTGGATTTATCAGCTAATACAGCTTTGAATTATTTAGATTGTAGTTATAACTTAATTACAAGCTTGAACTTAAATTCTAATACAGTGTTAAATCATTTAAAATGCATCTATAACCAACTCGCAAATTTAAATTTATCTAACAATTCAGCTTTAGTTTACTTAGATTGTGCATTTAATCAACTCACAAGTTTGAATGTGCAAAACGGTCATAATCCTGCTCTTAATACATTCTTTTCACATTACAATCCCAATCTTTTTTGCATACAAGTTGATAGTGTAGCCTACGCAAACTCTATTGCTAATTGGGTTAAAGATTCCATTGCAAGCTACAGCACCAACTGCAACTACACCCCTTCCAACTGCTATGCGCATTTTACAATGTCTCCCGATACCATACCTCAAACATGGTTTGCTTTAAACCAATGTACTGGCAATGGCACAATAAATTATGTTTGGAGTTGGGGTGATGGAACTCCAAATGATAGCACTGCTAATCCTTCTCATACATATAGCACTGCAGGTTATTATAACATCTGCGTAAGCATAACCGATAGTTCGGGTTGCACCAACTCTTATTGCGATTCTTCAACGTACATTAACAGGTCAATGGCAAATGCCATTATTAATGTAAGTGTTGTAAATCAATTACCGTCATATATTATTACTGATTTAGAAACCCAAACAAAAGATAATATTACCATTTACCCCAACCCAACCAAAACTACTATCAACATACAAAGTACTCAAAGCAATAACAGTAATGTGAAAATATACGATGCCATTGGTCAAGTGTATGTAGATGAAAAACTAACAAACCAAAACACAAGCCTTAACATTCTGCATTTACAAAGCGGTATTTACTTTATTAAAGTAGGTGATACAGTACAAAAGTTTGTGAAGGAGTAAAAAATTATAAATAATAAAAATAAAGTTGAGATACTAAAGATGGTGAAGGGTTTTTATTGCATTATTAATAAAATGGTTAAACATTTGTTTTGTTAGAGATTGTAAATAGCTGATAACCATAGTTAGGCGTCATTATTTATAAATTAATCTATCCGATTTTTACTTGTACCATCACCGAATAGTATTTTAAAGAATTACTTTTTACCAATTAAACCTTAAACACCCAAATATATTTCTACCAGCTGCATTTATCCCACTGCCGTAAGTTCTATACTGAGTATCTAAAATATTATCAACTCCAGCTTGTAAATGCCACTTATCATTAAAGTTATATTGTAAATTTAAGTTTAAAGTTAACCAGGCTGGAGTGCCAATACTTGAAGCATAAAATCTATTTTCAGATGCGTTTACACTATAATTACTAAGTGGTTTTAAACTATTATAATTTGCAATAAATAATCCTGTGAATTTACTTTTAGAAAACTTAATAAAAACCTGAGCATACATCGGAGGAATGTGGGCAGCCGCAGCAGAAGTTGGTGCTGTTTCTCTACCATAAGTGAAATTCATATTACCGACTATTTGCCAGTATTTCGCAAATGAAATGTTCACCTTAGTGCTAATGCCAAGTATATATCCTTTTCCTTTATTTTGTTGGGCATAAACTGCACTATTACCATTATCTGTGTTACTAGTTGGTGTATAATTAAAATAATCAACACTGTCTTTTCCATTATATTGATATTTATCGATAACTAACATATTTTGTAATAGCGTTGCATAAAAAGTATTTTCAATCCAAATGTTTTCGTTGTACCAAAAAGTGGTTCCCAAATCAAAGTTATAGTTGTATTCTGGCTTTATATCTTTATTAGGCACCAAAACTGAACCAAGGGTGCTATTATATAACAATGACGCATCTGAAATATTAGGAATTCTGTAGCCTGTAGAAATATTTGTATATAATTTCAATTTCTTAATTGGTAAATAAACCAATCCTGCATTCAAAGCAAAAATGGGCATTGATTGCTTTATACCATCATCTAACTTCATTCTATAATAAGCTGTGGGCTCACCAAGTTTTGCATTAAGACCGCTATATCCTAACCTTAAACCATCGCTTAAAATAAGCTTTTCACTTATTTGCATATTGTGTGTACCATAAAACGCTACGCTATACACTGAACTTCCATCGAGGGGACTAATATTTTGACGCTTATATGATGTTGAGTCACTACTTTTATTGGGAGTTGCAGTAGCTACTAATGAGCTATAACTTCCATCAAAACCATATCTAAACATATGTAAATCTTTGCTTTTTTCAAAATCTACAGCTGCACCAATTATTTGAGCACGATTTTCATTGGTATATTTTACTTTGTCGTTAAACAATCGATTTTCTGAGCCTTCAGTCACGTCTTGTAAGTTAACACCAACGTGCAAATTGTCATAAAATGTTGTATCGGGTTGAATATTAAAATCATAAGCAATTAAAAATCTTTTTTGAGGGCCGAAATTAGATTCTGAATAAACCGGCTTCTTATTTATATTCATTTCGCTAAGCTGAGCGTAATTAGGTATTACAGAACTGGCACTATATTGAATATTAAATAAATGAGAAACATAATCTTCTGGTTTAAATAATATTTTTTGTACAACATTAAGTTGGTTGTAAGCACTACCTTTCTGGATTAAATTATTTGAATTAGTTATAATTGAATCTTTTCCATTAATCGTATCTACATAATTATCTCTAGTTTTTGTTGTTTCAAAAAACTTATTTAAGCTCTTTCCCATTTTTAAATCATCGAAAATACTATAGGAAATAGAGGTTAAAGAAGCTATTCTACCATCACCAAAGTTAATATCCGCATGATAGGTTTGTCCGTTATTAGCGGAATTATAGCGTCCGAAAACATTTCCGCTAAAAGTTTTACCTCCTAGTGTATCACTTGCTAACTCTGGCAATTTTGTTCTTAAATGCATCACACCACCCATAGCATCACTACCATAAATAGTTGAGGCTGGACCGTTTACTATTTCAATATTTTCTAAAATATTTTGGTCAATTGTATTTATGTTTTGAGCATAATTAGAGTTGTACAATAAATTATTAACCCTTACCCCATCAACATACAATGCTATTCTATTGCCTTCAAAGCCTCTAATAATAGGGCTTCCTCCACCTTGAAATATTGTTCTTGAATAAGCAATTCCAGATGCGGCAACTAAGTCTGCGGTTGTAGCAGAATTCAACGACTTGATTAATTCATTACTTACTGCTTTCACTTCCTTTGGTACCTTTATTATTCGTTCAGGAGCCTTGTTTACGCTATTAGTAACAACAAGAACATTGAATTTACGATAGGCTGTGTCAACCAAAACTTCTTGAGAAAATACAAGGTTACATACTATCGAGAATCCGAAAAAAAGTACTAATTTGTTCATTGGTGTTTAATTAAAATATGAATAGTGAAATTAAGTTAATAATAATTAGTGTAAAAATATGTTTCAATATTCAATTTCCCAAACTAATATGCTTCTATCATCGCTACCACTTATTAAATAGTTCTTGTAAGTGGACCAATGCAAGCAATTTACTGAGTTTGTATGTCCATTATATTTTTCATAATTAATTCTCAACATAAGATTATGAGTACTTGCATCCCAAATTTTTATTGTTTTATCTCTGCTAGCAGTTGCATATAAATTATTATCGGCAGAAAACTCAATGTCGTAAATAGCAAAATTGTGTGCAGGGATTTCTTTAATTAACTGACACGTTTCGTTATCCCAAATTCGAATATATGCATCTCTACCCCCGCTGATAATTTGTTGATGATTAGGATGGAATATCGCTACATTAGCGGATAGTTGATGGGCATCAAAACTTTTTATTTCTGAAAATATATTCAAATCAAATACTCTTATTGTGCCATCGCCACAAGCTATTAATGCTTTTGACTGCTCCTTGTTTATCTTTATTTTTCTTACTTTTTCGTTACAAAGTTTTATAACTTTTAAGGTATTAAAGTTCGTGGAATCAATCAGTGAAATAGAACCATCAGCTGAGGATACTATTATTAAATTTTTAGTTTCAATATATTGTATGTCAAATATTGCAGCCTTATGGTTTTCTAAAATTTTTTCTTCTGAAGCAGTACTTAAATTAATTATATGTATTTGTCCAACAAATGTTCCTGCAATTAGGTAGTTTTTGCTTTTCAAATAAACAATTGCATACACTTGGGCTGGTAATTGTACTGCAAATGATTTGTTTTCAAAATTATCCAGGCTCCATCTGGTAATAAATTTATCACTACTAGCTGTAAAAATTTCATTCTCTGAATACTTTTTTATAGCATATACGCCGCCACTATGTGCATTAAGTGAAGCTATTCTTTTTACTGATAAATTATTTGAACTCAACCTAAAATTTTAATGGACTGCAAATGTAACATTAGTTTAAATCATGAAGCCATTCTATCAAGAGAAGAGAATTTTAGCTAAACCCAGAATACGCATTAGAAATTCTATTACAACGCAAAACCCCTTCAAAATATGAAGTAAACATCGATTT
>JBEIDK010000182.1:0-5558 GCA_040383485.1 Flavobacteriales bacterium | reverse complement strand
TAACAGAACAACTATACTCAAAAAGATGTTTGATTTATTCATTTCTTTAATTTTCATTTGGGCGAAGCTAAAAATAATTTATTCAAGGCATTCTTAAAATTTGTAAAAGCATACAAATAGAACCCTAGTAATAACATTCTATTAAATAATAAATTGTGTTTTATTTACATCAATAATTAATAAATAAATGGATAATCGTAAGCAAGCCATTTTAAAAATGCTTGAAGAAACACCTGATGATGAATTCTTGAATTATGCCTTATCATTGGAGTTGGAAAAAGAAAACAATATTTCAAAAGCAATAGAAATACTTTATCATATTCAAAAAATAAATCCAAACTACCTTGGCTTATACTTAAAGCTAGCACAAATGCTTGTTGCAACAAACGCATTAGAAGCAGCTATAAATATTTTAAATTCTGGAATTGATATTGCTAAAAGTCAAAAAAATAAAAAAGCCGAAGGTGAATTAAACGAACTACTGCTAGGACTGGAAGATTAAAAAAATCCTATTTCTTTAAGGTCCCTAATCAATCGTAAATTATAATTCTTAACGCCATTCATGTTCAAATGATGATGGTCAGAAAAATTATTTTGTGTGTTTATATTATGCTTAAACATATAATTTAAATATTTAACTCCATTAGCGTTACAAACTTTTTCAATTTGCGATGAAACTAATTTTTCAATAAACCTATCTGTTTCAATCGGTGTATAATGACTGCAAACAACTGCCTTAATTGATTCCGACTTTAAATATTTAATTAGCATATCTAAGTCCTTCAACTTATCAGTATCTATCTCTGAATTTTTCCAGGACTTTGGGTTTGTTTTTATTGCCTTGGTAATTGAATCTACATTAATTATTTTTTTATTGGTTGAGCAGTAACCTTTATAGTAATCTCCATCATCAATTGATTTTTTCGGCATTTGAGTATCTGATAATACACGAATAAAAAAATGATTGTAACTCCTAACATCATTGTTATTTAATGCAATTTTAAAAGCTAGTCCATTTTCTTTTACGTTTGCAATTAAAATGGAGGCATCTTCTAAGGTTGCTTTATTTTTCACAAATGAGTTTTGATAAATTTCCAAAATAACTCTCTTGGTGTTTTTTTTATTGATTAAGTTTTTTGCTAGAATATTAGTAAGGCCAATGCTTTGAGCACTCGAGCCTAGATTATAGGATTTCAGGCCAATGCTGTCGAAATTATGAATATCATATCCACGATATGCATGTGACGAACCTAAAATTATCAAATCGTAATTCTTATCTACGTCAAACTCATGAAATCTTCTATAATTATCCCCTCCTTTCACACTCGTTGCATCTACTGCAGAATATATCAACCTACTATTTTTATATTGTAACCTAACTAATAGAAATAGAATTGATATGTAAATTGAAAAAGAACAAACAAGAAAAATTAAAATATTTTTTATTAATTTCATTTAGAATTGAAAATAAATAAATTTCGTATCACCATAAAAGCCAAATAAGATAATTGCTACAAGCATTGAAGAAAATAAGGCTAAATTAGTAAAGTAAGCCAATTGGTACTCTTTATTTAGTAGTCTTGAAATTAGTTTATCAGTTAATGCAAATAAAGTAACAATGCCACAAATTATTGCAAATTTAAGGTTACCAAAACTTGCAATTTCAGAGTATGCCTTAATCATATCAATCAAATCTATAAAGAATATTTTTTTTAAAATAGTTACGGCATTCATTAAGCTAGTAGCCCTAAAAAATATCCATGCGAACATTATAAACAAAAAGGTTACTAAAATTTTAAAAAAATTAGGTATGTGAGCTGTTACTTTCAACTTCTTAAAATAGCTTTCAGCTATTATTAAAATACCGTGCGATAGTCCCCAAATAATAAATGTAATATTTGCGCCATGCCATAAACCACTAATTATAAACACTGTTAGAATATTTAAAATCCATCTATTCTTGCTTACCCTATTGCCTCCAAGTGGTATATATAAATAATCTTTAAACCATGTAGAAAGTGATATATGCCACCTCGACCAAAATTCAGAAATACTTTTTGAAAAGTATGGTAAATTAAAATTACGCATTAACTTGAAACCCATGCATTGTGCACTTCCAATGGCAATATCGCTATAACCAGAAAAGTCACAATAAATTTGAAATGCAAAAAAAAGGGTAGAGACTAGTAACATTGAACCAGTATGTTGCTCTGGATTATCGAAATATAAATTCACAATTCTTGAAAGGTTATCAGCCACTACAATTTTCTTAAAAAAACCCCACAACATTCTTTTCAATCCTTCTGCAAATAATTGGTAATCGAATGAATGCTTCTCGTAAAATTGATGAATCATATTTTGCGGCCTTTCGATAGGTCCAGCAACTAATTGAGGATAGAACATAACATATAAAGCATATATGCCTAAATGTTTTTCTGCTTTCTGCTTTCCTCTATAAACCTCGAAAGTATAACTCAACGCTTGAAAGGTATGAAATGAAAGTCCTATAGGTAGCAGAATATCTAGATAAGGAATAGGATTTTCTAGTTGAATAACACCGCATATATTGGTCAATGCATCATTTAAAAAATTCCAATACTTAAAGCTAGCAAGGGCTCCTATATTAGCAACTATGCTTAACAAAAGCAGCAGTCTTCTTCTTTTCCCAGATAATTTTTCAAGATAAATGCCAACTAAATAATCAACAACAATTGTTGAAAATAGAATCAGAATATAAATAGGCTTGAAAAAAATATAGAAGTAACAACTTGCAACAAGTAATAATGCCAAACGAAATTTGTGAGGCAATAAATAATACAATAAAGTTACTAGTGGAAAAAAAACTAGAAATTGAAATGAATTAAACAACATATAATATCTTCCACATTAAAGTTTCAAAAATAAATTAATCTATCAATTAAAAAATAGATTGTTTTGGTTGCTTATAACAAACCTTAATTGCTACTTTGCAACCTAATTTTTTGTATGATTAATTTTTCGAAATTTACTTTAAATAATGGTTTAAAGGTGATACATCATCATGATGTTTCAACACCATTGGTTTGTATGAATATTTTATACGATGTAGGTGCACGTGATGAGGATGAATCAAAAACTGGTTTTGCACACTTGTTTGAGCACCTCATGTTCGGAGGAAGTGTTCATATTCCAAACTACGATGAGCCACTGCAACGAGTAGGTGGAGAAAATAATGCATTTACTACTAATGACATTACTAATTATTACTTAACATTACCTGCGGCCAACGTTGAAACTGCATTCTGGTTAGAAAGCGATAGAATGTTAAGTTTAGCATTTTCTGAAAAATCATTAGAAGTTCAAAGAAATGTGGTTATTGAAGAGTTTAAGCAACGCTATTTAAATCAACCTTACGGCGATGTATGGCTATTGCTAAAGCCTCTGTGTTATCAAGTTCATCCTTACAAATGGAATACTATTGGTAAAGAAATTAAACACATAGAAGATGCAACCATTGAAGACGTGAAATCATTTTTTAAAAACCATTATCACCCTGAAAATGCAGTATTAGTTATTGCAGGAAACATTGAATTGGATGCTACAAAAGAATTATGCGCCAAATGGTTTGAAAACATTCCTAAACAAAATAAAAAGCTAAGACACTTACCAAAAGAGCCAGCACAGACTGAGGCAAGAAAACTAACTGTTGAACGTGATGTTCCTCAAAATGCAATTTATAAAGCCTATAACATGTGTAATCGAAAACACCCCAATTATTATTGTATGGATGTTATCAGCGATATTTTAAGTAATGGTGACTCTGCAAGATTATATAATTCATTAGTGAAAGAACAAAAGTTGTTTACTGAAATCAATGCCTATTTAACTGGTGATTCTGATGAAGGTTTGTTCGTGGTTTCAGGTAAACTTTCGGATGATGTAACTTTTGAAACAGCTGAAAATTCTATTAATATAGAACTAGAAAAAATGAAGTCAACCATCCTCGAAGATCATGAACTTCAAAAAATAAAAAATAAAATTGAAAGCATTCATGCCTTTTCGGAAACAAGCATTACAAACAAAGCCTTAAACCTTGCAACTTCCGAACTAATGGGAGATGCAAACTTGGCTAATACCGAAATTGAATTTTACATCAATATGAAAGCAGAGGATATAAAAAATGTAGCTAACCTTTATATAAATAATGAGAACAGCAATACCCTCTATTACAAAAGACTCAACTAATAAATTTGAAATAAATTAAAATATTAAAGTATCAATAAAATTAAAGAATAATGTGTGGAATTGCAGGTATAACTATATTTAATTCATCACATAAAAACAAGTTATCACTCATTGAAAAAGCTACCTCTAAACTAAATAGACGTGGCCCTGATAATATTGCAACCTATCATCATTTAAACACTGCTTTAGGTCATGCTCGCTTGTCAATTATTGACACTTCAAATGCTGCACACCAGCCGTTTTCTGATGCATCAGGCAGATATACAATAGTTTTTAATGGCGAGTTTTTTAATTATAATGAACATAAGCAATATGTCATTAATAATGGTTACAAACTAAGGTCAAACTCGGATACAGAAATTCTGCTTTACCTTTATTTAATCGACGGGATTGAATGCTTAAAAAAAATCAATGGTTTTTTTGCATTTGCAATCTATGATAAGGAAACCGAAGATATTTTTATTGCACGCGATAGAAGTGGTATAAAGCCATTGTATTTTTTATGCGATGATTCACATTTCATTTTTGCAAGTGAACTAAAATCTTTAATTGAATTTGAATTTAAAAAAGAATTAGATTTTAGTTCGGTTCTCACATACTTTCATTTAAATTATATACCTGCTCCTCATAGCATTTTCAAAGGAGTGCATAAGCTATTACAAGGCAATTACATACTTATTAAGAATAAAAAAATCACCCAAAGTGCCTTCTATTCAATCCCATATACAGAAGGTGTTCATGATGATATTAGTTATGAAGATGCCAAGAAAAAGCTTTATTCTTTACTTGATGAATCTGTGCAGCGAAGGTTAATTTCGGATGTGCCTCTTGGTAGCTTTTTAAGTGGAGGAATTGATTCTTCTGTTATAACAGCACTTGCAGCACAACATACCAAACACCTGAACACATTTAGCATTGGCTTTGCTGATGAAAAACTGTTTGATGAGACAAGTTATGCAAAACTCGTTTCAAAAAAATACAATACCAACCACACAGTTTTCTCACTTAAGAATTCAGATTTGTTCGAAAATTTATACGATACACTCGATTACATTGATGAGCCATTCGCCGACTCATCGGCATTAAATGTTTTCATATTGAGCAAGGAAACCCGAAAACATGTAACGGTAGCCCTTTCGGGCGATGGTGCCGATGAATTATTTGCTGGATATAACAAGCACGAAGCTGAACGTAGGGCTAGGCTCAAATCATTCTCAAACAATGTCATCAAAAATGTACAACCTGTTATTGGGCTTTTCCCAAAAAGTAGGAATAGTGCAATCGGTAATAAATTTAGACAAATAGAGAAATTTTCGAAAGGATTAAACCTTGAT
>JBEIDK010000181.1:0-5765 GCA_040383485.1 Flavobacteriales bacterium | reverse complement strand
CTATAACGCGTAATCTGGAATTAATTATTTTGAAGGTACCCATAGCCTATTTTATAACAAAATGACTAAATATTAAACTAATAAATTTTCAGTAACAATACTAGTGTTTTAATAGTAATTCTTTTTGAATAGCAAATCGATACCATTTATTTTTAAACATTAATGCTTTTCAAATTTGTTATATTCAACAAATATCTTTCGAAACAATCTGTAAAAACGTTTAGATTAAATTGACTACGAGTTTTCTCGAAAGTTGTTTTGTGCAAAACAGACAGTAACTCATCTTGCGTATTAGTCCACTTAATAACTTCCTTTTCAATATAATCCATATGAAAATCTTCAAGATATTGCTCTTCATTATCCAAATCAATACCCGACTCTCTACTAACAATTGGGATTAATCCATGGCACATACAAGTTAAAACACCTGCCGACATTCCCTCAGAGCACGTAGGTAGTATTACAAAGCTACTACTATTAACAACATTAATAAATTCATCTGAAGAAGTATCCATAAATCCTTTTACAACAATATTTTCATTCAAGATAGGCAGCAATTCTATTTCCTCTTTCCATAATCCGCATACAATTAATTGCAACTCGGGATGTTTGTTAAACACATCAACAAGAATATCTAATCCTTTGTGAACAGCTCCATAGGAACCAAACCAAACAAAACATTTTTTTGTTTTTACAAGGTCTCTTGCTTCAAATTTGTAATTACTGTTCAGGAAAGGGGCAGGGGCAATTGGAAATTGTTTTGAAATATTTTTCAAATGCTTAAATGTATCGCCAGTAACAGAATTTCCTTTGTATAATAGGTAATCTGCATAATTAAAATGTTCTGGTATGTAAAATTTACCGTGCCTACTTACAGTAATTTTTTTGCCATATCGTTCAAAATAATAGTCAAGTCTTTTTTGTTCTTGTTGTTTAACAAAATCAGGAAATGCCTCTGTGCAATAAATAAATTTAATTGCCGTTGGGTTTGCTTTACACGCCTCTACAAATGGTTTTCCAAATCCAAAAACAAGGTCATATTTTTTTTGTGAAATAGAATTTAGAGCTTGCTCTTCTAAGCAATGGCAAATATCAACTGCAAAATTATACTTCAAAAAAACCTTTAGAAGTTGAATTGCTTCTTTTTGATTGGTATGAAAACTTTTTCCTTCGATATTTTTAGAAAAAGGTTCTGTTATATAGGAGAAAAGTGCTTTGGGCTGTTTTAGTTGAGTCAAATCTCTATTAATGTTTTGAATAAACGGAAATGGGCTCATTTTTTGAGAATCGACACTAATGCCAGAAAGCCATTTTATTAAATAAATAAGTGCATTTTTAAGCCTCTGTTTTACCATTCAAATTCGATGTTTGCATTATCTCTAAACCAACAACCTAATGTAAGAAAAAGCCATAATAAATTAGCATTGTTTTTCTCATTGCTCGCATGTTCATTCAACATTTCTTCTATTCTTTTTACATTAAAAAACTGATGTAATTTGTTTGATTTGTTGTTCATTAATTCTTTCAACAAATTATAACCACTTTTATTTTTAGCAAACCACTTATGTTTCGGAATTGAAAAACCTTGCTTTTTGCGGTAAATAAAATCCCTATCAAAGTCTTTACCTAAAAGCCTCTTCAAATTATATTTGCCTGGGCTAAATTCATTAGCATTAAACTTTTCGTTTGTTGGAATAAGCGATGCTAATTGTAGTATTTCCTTATCAATAAAAGGTGTTCTAACTTCAAGACCATGGTACATACTTGCTATATCTACTTTCGTTAAAATATGACCTGGCATATTGGTATTCATGTCCATAAATTGAGCGTATTCTAAACGCTCCATACTTTTTGCCTCGGCATGCATTTTTTCGAAAAGAAAATTTTTAGTTTCTGTAATTGACGCATAATTTTCTTTCCAAAATAAATTACGAATTTTTGCATCACTATATGTAAATTTAGGATACCATTCTTCAAGTAAATTGAAACTTCCTTCATTAAAATATCTTTTAGTATAGCCTAATAAACCGCGCATTGCGGGAATAATCCGTCCGTTTACAAATTGTTCTTTAATATAATTTTGAGGCGATTTTTCAAGCCAATTTTTATGCGATAGATACCCTGCAAACATTTCATCGCCTCCATCGCCAGACAATACCATTGGAACACTTTCCCTAGCAAGTTTTGCAACATGCCAACTTGGTATTGCTGAACTATCACCAAATGGTTCCCCATAATGCTTTAGTAGTTCAGGGAAAATCTCAATTGCATCATCATGCACCAGATGTGTTGTTAAACAAATGCCATATTTATCGGCAGCGCGCTGCGCAAATTCCAGCTCGTTATATTCTTTGTCATCAAAACCTATGGCAAAAGCATTTACATTTTTTCCTAGTATTTTACTCATCATACCCGCTACCAAAGTAGAATCAATGCCACCCGATAAAAAAACACCAAATGGAACATCGGAAAGTAAATGAGATTTAACACTTTCTTGAAGGGCTTTTTCGGTTTCATTTACCCAACTTTTTGAAGAGTTGTCTTTTATTTTCCCGAAATTACTTTCATAGAATTTTTCTTCAGCTTCAATTTTGCCATCAAAATTTATTGTTAGAGAGTGCCCTGGCAAAAGTTTATAAATACCTTTAAAAATGGTTGCCGGCGCTGGAATATATGAAAAGCGTAAAAAATGCTCTATGCTTTCAATAGAACCTTTAGGGCTTAAGTCATCAACCAATCTTAATGCTGACAATTCTGAGCTAAAAGCAAAATAATTACTTGTTGGACGATATAACAATGGTTTAATTCCGAATTGGTCTCTGGCTAAAAAAAGTTTTTCATTGTGAAAATCTGCTATACAAAATGCAAACATTCCACGCAATTTTTTTACAAAATCAGTACCCCAAATTTGATACCCTGCTATTAAAACTTCAGTGTCAGAATTTGTTTTAAAATGATAGCCTAATTCTTTTAATTGCGTTCTAAGTTCGGGGTAATTATATATTTCACCATTGTAAGTTATTGCAATTTCCTTATCGCTACTTAACATTGGTTGCTTACCTAGTTCTAAGTCAATAATTGATAATCTGCGATGGGCTAATGCAACACCTTCTCTTAGATGAAACCCTGCTCCATCAGGCCCACGATGAGCAATACTATCATTCATTCTACCAATTTCTTCTTGGTTGGATGTTCTATCAAATCTTAAAATTCCTGCTATTCCGCACATATTTTTATATAGAAATTATAGTTTGCCAAATTTATAGAGTAAGTATCGCAAGGCTTTAAAAAAGAAGTTCTTTTCAAGATTAGAAAGTAATCTTTCGTGGTATATAACTTTATCATTTAACTCCATAACTTGGTGATTTTTATGAATAATAATTTCAGTTAAATACTTTTCATAAAGAGCTTTATGCCTATTAACATAATATTCAAGCACCACATCAAAATTTTTCATGGCATTATCTTGATTAGAATTGCCAAACCTACGATACTTTAACAATAATTCTGGGACGACTCCAATAGTCCATCCTTGCGAAGTTAGTAAAATCCAAAAATCCCAATCCTCGAAAAAACCTACACTCGTTTTTTCATCGTATCCTCCAACCTTTTCCCATATACTTCTCCTAAACATAGAGCTTTGAATGGCTTGATTAGATGCTAAAAAAGAAACAATATTACCCCCTTTTGGTTTCCATTCAATTTCGCTTGAACCAAAACATTTTAGATAAGTTGTAACAGCACCCGCTTTTGAGTTTTCAATTAAATATTCACAAGTACTTTTTAGAAATTTAACTTCTAATATATCATCAGCATCAAGGGCTACAATAAACTCACCATTTGCATTCTTAATTCCGAAGTTTCGTGCACTTGCAGGTCCTCCATTTACTTTTTTGTAATATATAAATCTGTCATCTTTATCAATCCATTTTTTAGCTACTTCTTCGGTATTGTCTGGAGAGCCATCGTTCACAATTATACATTCCCAATCTGTAAAAGTTTGGTTTAATAAGGATGTTAAACACTCATCTAAAAATTGTGCTTGATTATAGCACGGCACTATTACTGAAACTTTAATCGCTTTATTCATATTACAACCAATTAACTAATCCAACTTTTTTTAGAAGTTTCAGAACTCTTGATTCGTTTACATGCCTCATCTTTTGCGAAAGTTTCTGTAACTCATCATAGTCATTTAAAAAAGAAGCAAAACTATTTTTAAGAACAAGAAGTCGTTCGGCATCCATTGTACTGTAATTTTCAGGATTTCCACTAATACCATCAGTTGAGTATACAGACAAAATTTCATCTACTTTGAGATACGAACATTGATATAAACAAATTGCCTTTATAAAAAATTCCCAATCAGAACAAATTTGCAAAGATTCATTATAGAGACCAACTTTGGAAAAAAGCTGCCTACTTATAAAAGTTGCTTGATGATGTGGTAATGATTCCTTTATAAAATCAGAAAATTTAAATTTTTCTGGAAAAGATTTAACAAAAAAATGTTCCATATTTTCAATCACTTTCACATTATAATAAACCAAATCTTTTTCCAATTTATTAGAGGCAGAGTACAAAACATTATTATCAAAAAGATAATCTCCACTATTAAGGAACAACAAATATTCAGATGTAGCTTTTAGAATTCCTTTATTCATGGCATTATATACTCCATTATCTTTTTCGCTTACCCAATAAGTAATTCTATCAGAATAGCTTTCAATTAGCTCTTTACTGCCATCATTTGAGCCACCATCAATTATATAATAATCAAAATCTTTCCAAGTTTGATTAATTACACTTTCGATTGTTTGTTCTAATCCTTTTAAATTATTATAATTTATTGTTATGATTGTAAGTCTGTGCATGATTATTTGTTAATGCTAAACGCTTGCTTCATTCTATCAAATCCTATTAATGGTGGATAATTAAATAATTGCTCTTTTTTCTTTTTCAGTTCAGAATAAAATAATTTAGTTAATATTTTTTTTTTGCAAACTCACTGTGTAATTTCATCATAAATGATTCGTATTTTTTTATTTTATAAATCAAATCCTGTTCTTCCATGAAATGTTAATCTAGACTTCAATTTTTATCTTTTCTCTTGCTTCATATTTGTATTGCTCCATAAACTCCAAAGATAATTGGCCTTTAGACCGCAGTCTAAATTCGCTTAGCAGAGCGCTTGTTATATAGTTTCTCATATCTAAAAAAGCGAAGCCATAAATGTAAATCCCCAGCATACATTATATCTGTGGATATTTTACCACTAACCTTATCCCATAAGCTACGCCTCCAAAAAATAGATTTTTTTTGTATCCATTCAAATTTCCGAGATAATACTCCAGCTTAATCCATCTTCTCACTCTATTATTACCTAAAACTCTTCCCATTTCAACATAGAAGGTAGGATTGCCAAGTCGCCAATTTAATTCTTTAAAATTTGCAAACAATTATGCAACAATAAACAGAGTTTTTCTATAATACAAATCATCTGAATATAGTCATGTCATAACCTCTTCAGTTGACTTATTAAAGTCTTTCTGTATGGCATCAAACACACCCCTATCATGTTCACTAATCCAATATGCTAAATCCATTTCGAATTTTTTATTATTTCAACCGTTTCATTTGTACTGCTACCATACAGGATAATAAACTCAGTGTTAGGATAATTTTGTAATATTACTGAACGTATTGTTGTTTCTATGTATTGCCCTTGACAATAACTTGGTATTACAATTGAAATTTTTGGAAGG
>JBEIDK010000180.1:0-5806 GCA_040383485.1 Flavobacteriales bacterium | reverse complement strand
GTTTGGTATACACGCACCAAAATAAAATCAGATAAAGCAAAGTATAAGCTAATTATTAAAAACATAAAAACTGGTAAAGAAGCTACCAGTGAAACAAAGATGATTAACGTTGATAATGTTGGTACTTATTTTCAATTAGCAATAACCGGCAGGTTTTTAACAAGTACAAATCCCTTGCTATATTTCTATGACGAGAATGTTAAATCAAGTTCAGTAAATATATCTTTTGCCCGCGATGACAATTCAAATTTGTATAACTTAATCATGCGGATGAATTATATAGAATATCCTTCTCAGCAAATTGGTGATAGTGTGGAGAAATATGTTGAATATATTTTTCCAGAAGTTAAAAGACCAACTCAACCAGAAGTTAATTTTAAGTTAGATGCCAATACTATTTTAAGTGCCTTAAAATCAAAAAAAACATCAGCCTTTGCGGATTTAACAAAATCTAGAAAAATGCGAAATGTTACATTTTACTTGTATGCCGCTTCACCTGACTTTACGGATTATGCCGAGGTAAATGCTCCAAAAGCGGGTTATTTATTAGATAAGCCAATTTATACCAATATCACTAATGGTTATGGTTTGTTCGCGAATAGATATAATACCAAATCAAAGAATTTTCGTTTCGACTACCGAACTATTAGAGTGTTTAGGGATAGTTTGAATTCAAATATTATCCTTCCTTAATAATGTTCTGAAAAATAAAAGAGTAGCCAAAACAAATTTTGACTACTCTTTTACTTATTATTTTTTATATTTTTATTATTGACCTTCAAAAGTTATTTCCAAATCATCCACCATTAAATTCTCCTTTAAATTATTATAGAAATAGGCACTTAAACGTGCCTGAGGATTATCGTTTTTAGGTATGTCTTTTTTGAATTGTATATATGTCCACTTATTGGTTTCCTTAATCATATCTTTTAAAGCTTGAGCAGTCCAAAATAAATTTTTATCAGCATCTACAGAAAAAACAAATGAGGCTTTAAGCGGCAAATTTGCAGCCTTAACCCAAGCGCTTACATTCACTTTTTTTAGTTGATTTTTATCCAAAACTTTATTTATTGGCATTACAACACCTAAACCAAATTCATCCTTGTCAGTCATAACCGAAGCCCTGGTTCCTGAGTGGGCCTCAGTACCAACTTCACGAATGGTATATTCGTTGAGCCATATTTGGTTTGGCTCGCAAGTATTTGTAAAAGTAGTTTTCTGAGCAGATTCCTTAGGGTTCTTTTTCTTGAAGCAAGCACTAAATAATGCAATTGCGATAAAAGGGATAATTATCTTTTTCATTTTTTTTTTCGCAAAGAAATAAAAAAAGAATTTACGAATTATGAAAAAGTCAAAATCATACTAATGTTTAAAAATTATCTTGGAGACTTTAAAATTGATTTTCTTAAGTACATTCGCAATTCAATTTTTTGATATATGAAATACGAAAATCTTAATTCAGAATTATTTATAGACAATAGAAATAGGTTTAGAAAATCTATTAAGAAAAACTCAGTAGCAGTTTTTAATTCAAATGACATCATGCCAACCAATGCCGATGGTCACATGGGTTTTACACAGAACTCTGATTTGTTTTGGATGAGCGGTATTGACCAAGAAGAAAGCATACTTGTGATTGCACCAGATACTAAAATGGAGGGGCATCAAGAGGTTTTATTCCTTCGCGAAACAAATGAGATTATTGAAGTTTGGGAGGGACATAAGTATACAAAAGAAGAAGCAACAAAGGTTTCAGGTATTAACAAGATTTATTGGTTAAAAGATTTTGACACTGTTTTTAATTCTTTAATGTGTGAGACTGAAAATGTTTACTTAAATACTAATGAACATACTCGTGCAACCATTGAGGTAGAAACACGCGATGCTAGGTTTGTAAAATGGTGCTTACAAAAATATCCTTTACATAAATATGAAAGAACGGCACCTATCATGCATGAATTAAGAGCAATTAAAAATAAATATGAAATTGAATTAATTCAGAAGGCATGTGATATTACGGAGAAAGGTTTTAGAAGAGTGCTTAACTTTTTGAAGCCAGGAGTGATGGAATATAATTTGGAAGCAGAATTTTTACATGAATTTATTAATAATCGTTCAAAAGGATTTGCTTATGGACCTATTGTGGCTTCAGGAAAAAATGCTTGCGTGCTGCATTACACACAAAATAATATGGAGTGTAAAGAAGGAGAATTAATTCTTTTTGATGTTGCGGCTGAGTACGCCAACTATGCATCGGATATGACAAGGTGTTTACCTGTAAATGGTAAATTTTCAGCACGACAAAAGGATGTGTATAATGCTGTGCTTAGGGTTATGAGAAGCGCAATAAATAGATTGGTTGTGGGTAATACTTGGGATAATTACCACAAGGAAGTTGGTGTAATGATGGAAAAAGAATTAATAGGGCTTGGACTTCTCGATGCTGAAAAAGTTAAGAAACAAGATGTAAATAGACCATTATATAAAAAGTATTTTATGCATGGTACTTCTCATTTTCTAGGTTTAGATGTTCATGATGTTGGTAATAAATATCAACCATTTAAAGCAGGAATGGTTTTTACTTGTGAACCTGGTATTTACATTCCAGAGGAAGGCTTAGGGATTAGAATAGAAAATAATATTCTCATTACAGATAATGGCCCAATTGATTTAATGAAAAACATTCCTGTAGAAGTTGATGAAATTGAAGCCTTGATGGCAAAATAAATACTAATCGTAATGGCAAATACAAACAACTTCGATATTTATTTAAATAAGGTTGAAGCTTTACTTAATAAATCGATAAAACAGAAAAATTCTGGAGTTTGGTTATATCAAAACGATTTGAGAACGCCAATGTTTATGCTTGAAGCATTGAGTAAATTGTATGCCAATTTGCGTAGCAAGAAAAAGTTTACAAAACATAAAGAACGATATAAGAGGTTAGAAGATTTATTGGGGGCTTGCGATTATTATGATTCGTTTACAAAGCAGTTTGAATCGAATAAGAAAATTTCAAATGAAATTAAAGATTTTTTCAAGTTAAAATATAGTGATTGCATTGTAGCCCTGAATTTGGAGCTTGAACTAGAAGGATGGTTACCTAAGAATTATAGAATTGAGAAGATTAGAAAAAAACTTTCAGAAGTTGAATGGTTAGCAGAAGAAGATGAGATTTTCGAATTTTATAATTATTATAAAACAGAAATTTACGATTTAAATGTGAAGGTAAATTCTAATGAATTTAATTTTTCGGATGTTGAAATTCATCTTCATGAATTGCGCAGAAAATTAAGATGGTTAAGTATATACGCTCAGGCTTTACAAGGGTCTGTTCAGCTTATAGACACTAAGCCTAAAGACAAAAATATTTCAAAGTATTTAAATCCTAATATTGTTACATCTAAGTTTAATGTTATGCCTGATGCAGGCCAAAAATCAAATTTTCTAATTCTTGAGAAATCATACTTTCATGCATTAAGCTGGGTAATTTTTGAGTTAGGAATTTTAAAAGACGATGGTTTAAAGGTGATTGCCTTAAGAGATGCAATAAAGGTAACAGAAAATATGAGTAATGATTTGGCTTTTGCAAAGGCATGTAAAATTTTAGGTGTCAAGCAAACAATTATTAAAGAAATATTGGATAAGGGCAAAATAATTTGTGAAAGGTATTTAAAAGAGAAAAACCTTGAAAAGATGTTACTTTATACTGCAAACTCTAATGAGTAGCTAGTCGTCTCTCAAAAAGTCATTATGAAATTTAATCTTACTTTTCCTTGATGAAAAGTAACAAAAATCAATGCTTCATTCTTTCTTTTGCTCCTATGGTCGCAATTTTTCAATCCAATAAAATTGCTACCATGTAGGCGATTTCCTCGTCCCTCGGAACTTCCTTCATGGCTTAACGCAATTTGATTGCATTGAAAAACCAGAAAGAATAAGGCAGGTAGAGCCCTGAACGAAAATGCAGGAAAACTTAATAGATTCAAATATTATTAGTATATTATTTTATAAATAATCAGCTTGAAACATCTGATTTCATTGCCATTTATGCCTTTTTGATGTTTGTCTAGTTAATTATATTATTCAATAAAAAAGCCTCGAATTTTCGAGGCTTTTTTATTTTAGTTAATTGATATTTTCTTTTCTAGTTCTTCTATATAACTTCTAAATCTTTTATCAGTATCTATTAAATTGTTTACTGTTCGGCAAGCATGCAATACTGTTGCATGGTCTTTACCTCCGCAATGAGCACCAATTGTTGCTAAAGATGATTTAGTCATACTCTTACTAAAATACATGGCGATTTGACGAGCCTGAACAACTTCACGTTTACGAGTTTTAGATTTTAGTATCTCAACTGGTAAATCAAAGTAATCTGAAACAACCTTTTGTATATAGTCTATTGATACTTCACGAGCAGTGTTCTTTACAAACTTATCAATCATTGATTTTGCAAGGTCAAGATTGATTGATTTTTTGTTCAAAGAAGCTTGTGCAAGAAGCGATACTAAAGCACCTTCTAACTCACGGATATTATTGCTGATACTATAAGCCAAGTATTCTATAACTTCTCTTGGCATTTCTAAACCATCCTTGTAAATCTTTTTATCTAAAATGGCAATACGAGTTTCCAAATCAGGAACTTGCAGGTCTGCTGAAAGGCCCCATTTAAAACGCGATAATAAACGTTGTTCTAAACCTTGCATTTCTACAGGTGACTTATCAGAGGTTAAGACAATTTGTTTTTTATTTTGGTGTAGGTGATTAAAGATATGAAAGAATACTTCTTGTGTTTTATCTTTTCCCGCAAGCAATTGCACATCGTCGATAATTAAAGCATCAATCATTTGATAGAAATGAATGAAGTCGTTTACACGATTATCTTTAACCGCATCAACATATTGTACATAAAACTTTTCAGCTTGTATATATAATACTGTCTTTTGTGGAAATTGATTTTTTATTTGAATTCCAATAGCATGAGCAAGATGAGTTTTGCCTAAACCAGTACTTCCATAAATTAATAGAGGATTAAAAGCTGTTTCTCCAGGTTTGTTACCAACTGCAAATCCTGCACTTCTTGCAAGTCTATTGCAATCTCCTTCAACAAAGTTATCGAATGAAAAATCGGCATTAAGCTGAGGCTCTATATTTATCTTTTTTAACCCAGGTATTACAAACGGATTGCGAATGCCATTGGTATTAATATCCAGAGGCATTGAAACCGATTGGTTATGCAATGCTTTTCTGTTAGTTGTAGGTATGTTTACCGTGTATGGCTTCTGATTATTGGCAGAATTTTCCATTATTATGCTGTATTCTAATCCAGCATTGGCGCCCAATACCTTTTTAAGTGTTTTTCTTAATACATGTATATAATGCTCTTCTAACCATTCATAAAAAAATTGACTTGGTACTTGTATTGTAAGTATGTTGTTTTCTAACTTAACTGGTTTGATTGGTTCAAACCATGTTCTAAAACTTTGTGCACTTATATTATCTTTTACAATTGTTAGACAAGTTTCCCAAACAGTTTCGCAACTTTTTATCATTTTAATCTTGAAGTTATTTTTGTTATTTACTATTTTAAAGTCTTCTACATTTAATAGAAGTGTTATATCAGTTTTCAAATATGTTTACAATTAAGTGAATAAAAAAATGATTTAGCTATTGTTATTTTCACATTTTGTGTAACTACTTTCTAATGAACTGATTTCTGCTACAAATAAATTTTTTTTGAATGAATAAAACAAGGTTTTGAACAAAATATTTTGAAAATAAAGTTGTTTTTTTTTTCAATTTG
>JBEIDK010000179.1:0-5827 GCA_040383485.1 Flavobacteriales bacterium | reverse complement strand
GCTACCAAAAGAATTAGTAGCAATAAGAGTTACAGTATATGTTCCATTATTCGCAAAAACATGAACAGGATTTTTTACATTAGAAGTTGTACCATCTCCAAAGTCCCAAAGCCATGCCGATGGATTATTGGTAGACAGGTCGGTAAAATTTATTGTACCTAAACATGTAGCAGTATCACTCGCAGAAAATGCTGCAACTGGCGGAGGGGTTACCGCTTGCGTACATTGCCAAATAGCTTCAAAACCTGGAGCTGTAACGCTTGTATTAGTTCGCATTCTTACTGTAATTGCTGCACCAGTTATAACTATTGGCAACCCTCCATTTGGTAAGGTATTGCCATAATATGTTCCAATTTTGACAGAGTTTGCTGTTATTGTAGCACCTACGTAAATCTCTAATGAATCATTATTTGGTTCTAGTTCAAATTTCTTAAAAGTAAGTGAAACGGAAGTTGCTCCTGTTGGAGAAATAGTTCTTCTTGTTGAGGTTGAGGTAGTTGTATAGTTTGCAATAGGCCCACCATTATCATATAAAATACCAAAACAAGCTGTTTGAGGAGTATTTTGATTAGTAGGCACTAAATTGGCGCAAGTTAATGAAGGATCAATATTTATATAGTCGACCATTATAGTAGAATCAATGCCACCAGTTAAATCATATGCATACAATTTTACAGTAAACAAGCCAGGGCTAGAATAAATATGAACTGGATTTGTAATGGTATCATTGGTATTGTCTCCAAAGTCCCAATAATAAGCATTTGCTGATGTACTTAAGTTACTAAAAGTAACAGTTAGTGGCGCTGCGCACGCATTGTTTACATTGGCAGTAAAAGCACTTGTTACTGCCAATGAATTAAGAGAAAAAAATAAAAGTAAAATCGGAAAAAGTAAAATTTTATTCATTATTTATTTGATTAATTATTGATTAATTAAGTTTAATTATTTTGTAAATATATAATTTCAATTGTAAAAAATAAGTTTAAAAATTGCCTTAAAATAAAAGTCAAAGAAGATTTTTTTATAAAATATTTATATGCTAAAAAAATAATGCACAAATTAAAATTGCAGCAACCACGCAAATTAAATCAACTAATAACATAGTGCTTAAAGTGTAGCGTGTATCTTTAATTTTTACAGAACCGAAATACATGGCTATTACATAAAAAGTTGTTTCTGCACTGCATTGCAACACACAAACAAGTCTTCCAGTATATGAGTCTGGACCATAAGTTTGCATAGCATCAATCATAAAACCACGCGCACCTCCCGAACTAAAAGGCCGAAGCATAGCTACAGGTAATGCATCGGTAACTTTTTTCTCTACACCCATCATACCAAAAAACTGAGAAATCCAGTTGGCTATAATTTCAAATACGCCACTATTTCTAAAAAGTGAAATAGCTACTAACATTCCTAAAATATAGGGGAAAATAGTAACTCCAGTTTTTAGACCCGAACTTGCACCGCTTACAAACGAACTAAAAATATCCAAACCATTATTTGTAAAAACTTTTTCTTTACTAAATGCAAATAATAAAACACCAAGAATAATTACCAGTAAAATAGCGTTTGAAATATTTGCTGTGAAATGGTTTTTAGCAATAATATCTAAACTACCTATATAAAATAACAATCCAGTTATTAGGCCTACTAATGCTCCAATTCCAATAATTAAAGACTTACTTTTAAAACTAATTTTCTGTCGAAGCCCCACAATTACTAATGCTGCAATTGTACCCACAAATGAAGTTATAATACATGGAAGCATTACATCAGCAGGGTTTGATGCATTTTGTGCCGCACGATATCCAATGATTGATGTAGGAATCAGTGTCAATCCTGCAGCATGTAAACACATAAACATAATTTGCGAATTACTGGCTCTATTTTTATCTGTATTAATTTCTTGAAGACTTTCCATTGCCTTCAGGCCAAAAGGAGTGGCTGCAGAATCAAGCCCTAAAAAATTAGCTGCAAAGTTCAAAGTCATGTATGAAATTGATGGGTGATTAGCAGGTATTTCAGGAAATATTTTTAAAAAAATAGGACTAAAAATTTTCGCCAATTTTTCGGCTGCTCCCGAGTCGATGAGCAATTGTAATATGCCACAGAAAAAAGCCAAGTAAGCCACCAATGGTAAAACAATATCAAAAATAGAGTTTTTACAAGTCGGTAAAATTCCATCTGCATTCTGCTTTCCTTTCGTAACCTTAACGATATTATTATTTAATTTATAAGTAATGCCCTCTCTCGTAAACTCCCTACTATCATTAGCGTTTATACTATCTTGAAGGTTTTGACTAAGTTCGGCTACAAAAACTTCCTTGATTAAAATTGCTTCGTCTTTTTTACCGTTAACCAAATAATCGATATTATAATAATAGCCGCCAAATAATTTTATAAGTACAAATACAATTGAAATGATTAAGATGCTTAACCAGAATCTACTTAGTGCCATTTTTCATTTTTGTACGAATCACGCTATTTTTATGATAAATTTCATTACTGGCTAAATGTGTTTTAAACAATTGTATCTGAATAAAAAAGTTAGTACAAGTATTTTTCTAGGAATGCTTTGGACGTTAATACTTCCATATCAGAAAAGTAAAAATCCTCTACATTTTCTGTAATTATCACTTTACATTTTTTTTCAAGCGCTGAATAATATTCTAATCCATCCTCAAAATCATGAATCTTTTTATTTTGGAGTGTTTTTTTTACAACAATTGAATTGGAATCTGCAATATTAATGTGCTTACATAGCAATTCAATTTTGATTCGTGCAGAATTTATTCCACTCTTTTTTTCAGCAAAATACCACGCTATTGCCAAACAAATTGGTGAAGTATATATTGTAAATTTATGATTATCAACCAAACTAAGTATGCGTGATGAATCTGTATAAACAGGATATTCCTTATTTAAAACAGAAACTAAAATGTTTGCATCCAAAAATAAATTCATTTCTTAGAATTGAAGTATTCTTTACGTGAATCTTTTCTTGATTTATTTTTAGTAATGTATTCAACTTCACCTTCAGAAATTAAGTTTACCCAATCTGAAATTGGCAAGTTTTCTAATGATTCATAATTTTTAGATGTCATTTTAGAATAAAGAAATTCTGTTAATCGTGAGAGACTAATATTGTTTTCTGATGCAAATTTCTTTGCCTTGACAATAATGTCTTCATCAAAACTTAGCGTTATTTTAGCATCCATTGCAACAATTTATACGACAAAGAAAAATAATTTATACGACAAATAAAAATAATTCTTATTAGTAATAAAAAAATCTTGTTTGTTTTTTATACAAAGTAAACCTACATTTGCTGCAGTTCTTTTTAATAGCTTATCCAGAAAGGTGGAGGGACTGTGCCCTATGAAACCTTGACAACCCTTTGATAAATGCTGAATTATGAATATCTTTTTATTCAAAGTTTAAAATTCAATATTCAATATTTTGAAAAGAAGGTGCCAATTCCTGCTTACGCTACTAGCGTATGTAGATAAGCCAAGAGAGATGTAAACGATATTATTAAAATAATTATAAAATCCCTTTTGGCTAGCTGCCTCAAGGGTTTTTTTTTTGATGAATGTTTTAGAGTAACTAAAAATTAAAAAATGACAACTTAAAATGTTACGGAGGTAAAATGAATATATATGAAGCTTTAGAAAAACAAATTTTGGTTATTGATGGCGCAATGGGCACCATGATTCAGCGGTATAAACTTGAAGAAAAAGATTATCGTGGAACACGATTTGCGAACTGGCCAAGTGACTTGAAAGGCAATAATGATTTATTATCTATCACACAGCCACAAATAATTAAAGCAATTCATACAGAATATTTAGAAGCTGGCGCTCATATTATTGAGACGAATACATTTAGCGGGACTACCATTGCAATGGCTGATTATGGCATGGAAAGCTTAGTTTATGAATTGAATTACGAATCAGCAAAAATTGCAAAGCAAGCCGTTATTGAATTTCTTAATAAACATCCAGAATCTAAAACTGTAAATCCAAGATTTATAGCCGGATCTATAGGCCCAACCAATAGAACAGCATCCATGAGTCCTAATGTAAATGACCCAGCATACCGTGCTGTTACTTATGACGATTTGGTAATTGCTTACTCCGAACAAATTTTAGCACTTATTGAAGGTGGCGTTGATTTACTTTTAATTGAAACCGTTTTTGATACCCTCAATGCAAAAGCTGCCATGTTTGCTGCAGAAAAAGTTTTTAAAGAATTAGGGAAAGAATACCCAATTATAGTTTCTGGAACAATTACTGATGCAAGTGGAAGAACACTTTCTGGACAGACAGCAGAAGCATTCTTAAATTCAATTTCTCATATGCCTTTGCTTAGCGTTGGTTTAAATTGTGCCTTAGGTGCAAAAGATATGCGGCCATATTTAGAGGAACTTTCCGAAAAGTCGCCATTTCATGTGCATGCTTATCCCAATGCAGGATTACCAAATCAGTTTGGAGAGTATGATGAGTCTCCTCATGATATGGGCGTTCATATTAAAGACTTTGTAGATAATAATTTCCTAAATATTGTTGGCGGATGTTGTGGAACTACTCCTGACCACATAAGAGAAATTGCCAAAATTGCTGCATCACATAAACCACGCATACATCATGAGCAAAAACCTTACATGCGTTTGAGTGGATTAGAACCAGTAACAATGACTCCTGAAAGTAACTTTATGAATGTTGGAGAACGAACTAATGTTACAGGTAGCAGAAAGTTTGCAAAATTAATTGCTGATAATAAATATGATGAAGCACTTTCCGTAGCGCGTGAACAAGTAGAAGGCGGAGCACAGGTTATTGACGTAAATATGGATGAAGGGATGCTTGATAGTGAATATGCGATGGTGCGTTTTCTGAATTTAATAGCATCAGAACCCGACATTGCAAAACTTCCAATTATGATTGATTCATCTAAGTGGCACGTTATTGAAACAGGACTAAAATGTGTACAAGGAAAGGCTATTGTAAACTCTATTTCTTTAAAGGCAGGTGAGGCAGAGTTCTTGGAACAAGCATCAAAAATTAAACAATATGGAGCAGCTGTTATTGTTATGGCTTTTGATGAAGTTGGACAAGCCGATACGCTTCAAAGAAGAATTGATATTTGTAAACGCGCTTACGATTTATTAGTAACCAAAGTTAACTTCCCTCCGCAAGATATTATTTTCGACCCCAATATTTTTCCTATTGCTACAGGCATGGAAGAACACAAATTGAATGCACTTGATTTTTTTAATGCTACAAAATGGATTAAAGAAAATTTACCATTAGCAAAAGTTTCTGGTGGAGTGAGTAATGTTTCATTTAGCTTTAGAGGTAATGATGTGGTTAGGGAGGCCATACATTCTGCGTTTCTATACCATGCAATTAAAAATGGGATGGATATGGGAATAGTAAATCCTGCCATGCTTCAAATATATGATGAAATACCAAAAGATTTATTAGTACTTGTTGAAGATGTATTGTTGAACAGAAAAGATGACGCTACCGAACGTTTAGTAATTTTTGCCGAAAACATTAAAAACAAAGGTGTTGCTGCAAGAGAAAAAGACGAAACGTGGAGAAATACCTCTGTTGAAGAGCGCTTGGCCCATTCACTTGTAAAAGGAATTACAGATTATATTGATGAAGATGTTGAGGAAGCAAGACAAAAATATCCTAAAACCCTAAATGTTATTGAAGGTCCATTGATGGCTGGAATGAATATAGTTGGAGACTTATTTGGAAGTGGTAAAATGTTTTTGCCTCAAGTAGTAAAGAGTGCAAGAGTAATGAAAAAAGCT
>JBEIDK010000178.1:0-5918 GCA_040383485.1 Flavobacteriales bacterium | reverse complement strand
GCAATTTCTTTAATTATTGATTGCACTAGGTTAGGTATTTACTATGCTAATTTTTCACAGGTAGATTATCAAATAAATTTCAACCTAATATTCGTAGTAACTTTATTTGCATTTATTGGTGCTTATTTTGGGAGTATATTACTTACTAAAATTACAATCAATATTATTAATAAAATTATAACACTTATGTTGTTGACAATTGGTTTAATGCTTTGCTTTGGAATAATATAAAAAAAACGCAACATTAATTTGTTGCGGAAGTAGTTTTATTTTTTTGAGGAAAAATACTGAATTATTTAATTGTAAAAAAAATCTTAATCTTATTTCTAATTTTATTACTTCTTTGTATCATATAAGAATATGCAAAATTTTAAAATTTTTATTGTTGAAGATGATCCTTGGTACGGACAATTATTAAAATACCACTTAACATTAAATCCTGAATACGAGGTTACTCTTTTTGAAAATGGAAAGGAATGCTTGAACAACTTGTATAAAAAACCTGATGTAATTTCAGTCGATTTTAATTTGCCCGATATAAGTGGAGAAGAATTATTGAATAAGATTAAATTACAAAACAATCAAATTCCGGTTATAGTCATAAGTGGTCAAGAAGAAATTACTATAGCAGTAGATTTGCTAAAAAAGGGAGCATACGATTACATTATCAAGGATGATAATACTAAAGATGTTTTATGGAGAAGTATTATTAAAATAAGAGAAAACTCAAATTTGAAAGTTGAAGTTGAGGAACTTAAAGAACAACTTGAAAGCAAATTTGATTTCGAAAAAAGTATAATAGGCCAGAGCCCAGCTATTAAAAAATCATTTGCACTTATCGAAAAGGCCATCAAGTCGAATATCAATGTTTCCATTACTGGCGAAACTGGAACCGGAAAGGAGTTAGTAGCAAAAGCAATTCATTATAATTGTGAGCGCAAACGCAAACCATTTGTGGCTATAAACATGGCCGCAATTCCAAATGAGTTAATTGAAAGTGAATTATTTGGACACGAAAAAGGAGCTTTTACAGGTGCACTTGTTAGAAAAATTGGTAAGTTTGAAGAAGCCAATGGAGGCACTGTTTTCTTGGATGAAATTGCTGAACTTGACATTAGCTTACAAAGTAAAATTTTAAGAGTTTTGCAAGAGAGAGAAGTTATTCGCGTTGGCGGAAATGAGGCTATAAAATTTGATGCAAGACTCATTATTGCAACTCATAAAAATCTTGCTGACGAAGTAAAGAAGGGTTTGTTTAGAGAAGACTTATATTACAGAATTGTAGGTTTACCAATTGAACTTCCTCCTTTGCGCGATAGAGGAAATGACATATTGCTTTTGGCAAAATTCTTCTGTGATGGTTACATCAAAGACAACAAAATAAAGTCGATTATATTGACAGAAAATGCGAAAAATAAATTATTGAGGTACAACTACCCTGGAAATGTGAGAGAATTGAAATCTATGATTGATTTAGCTTGTGTGATGAGTGATGGAAAAGAAATTCAAGCAGAAGATATCAATTACACTTCAGTAAGAACAGATGAAATATTTACCGCTATTGAAAAAACATTGAAAGAATACAATATTGATATCATCAATTTCTTTATGAACAAATACAACAATAATGTTATTGGGGTGTCTCATAAATTAGGCATTAGTAAATCTACTATTTATAGCATGATAAAAGCAGGTGAAATAAATTTAAATTAGAAAAAATGTATGGAATAGTAAACAAAGCAATTGAAGAATTAGTTATTGCTAATTTTGGCGAATCTAAATGGGAAATCATCAAAAGCAGCAGTGATATTGATGTAGAATATTTTATAAGTAACGAGCCTTATGATGATAACATTACCTATAAACTTGCTTTTGCAACGGCAAATGAAATGAACATTACAGTTGGTGAAGTATTCATTGCATTTGGAGAATGGTGGATTTTAAAAATTGGTAAAGAGAAATATGGCTCAATGTTAACTTCTGGTGGCAGTAATTTAAAAGAATTTTTATTGCACTTACCAGATTTCCACACACGTGTTATGCTAATGTATCCTAATTTAACACCTCCTGAATTTATAATTTCAGATGTTCAGGAAAAATCATTGCATGTTCATTACTATTCAAAGAGGGTTGGTTTGCAAGATTTTGTAAGAGGCCTTTTGCAAGGTTTATCAAAGTTATATGATACTAAAACTTCCATAGAATTATTGCAGTCAAGAGACGATGGTAGTGAAAATGAAATTTTTAAAATAAGTTGGAAATGAAAACTCATAATAGCTTATCTATTGAGTATTCTGATTTAGAAAACATTTTCCCTTTCTATATTTTTATAGATAGGAATTACAAGATTGTTAGGCTTGGTAGGAGTATGAAAAAAATACTTGTTGCTGAATATATTAATTCTAACTTCTTTGAACATTGGCAAATTATTCGTCCAATGGTGGACATTGAGCTAGAAAATATTTTCTCAATATTTGAAAATAAACTAATCGTAATTTGTCCTAAATCTGACAAAAGTTTAAAATTTAAAGGTCAACTTATTCAGATAAATAAAAGAAATGATTTTGTGTTTATTGGAACCCCAGTATTCACTAGTTCTGATGAGGTAATAAAACATGGACTAGATTTTAATGATTTTGCATTGCATGATTCAATGCTTGATTTATTTCAAGTTTTGAAAAACAATGAAATTGCTAATAGTGAATTAAAAGAAATTGTTACCAAAATTTCCTCTCAAAGAAAAATATTAAGTGTAAGCGAGGAAAAATATAGAAGTATCATCGCCAATATGAACCTAGGGTTGCTTGAGGTTGATAACGATGAAATTATTCAATATGCAAACCAAAGTTTTTGTAATATGAGTGGTTATGAATTGAATGAAATAATCAATAAGAAAGCTGCTGATTTATTTGTAAAAGGTGAAAATCAAAAAGTACTGAATCAAAAAATAAGTTTACGTGAAAAAGGAATTTCCGATGCTTATGAAATTATTACACAAAATAAACTAGGAGAAATAAAATGTTGGTTGGTGAGCGGCGCTCCCAGATATAATAGTGAAGGTAAGGTTATTGGTTCTATAGGGATTCATTTAGACATAACCAATCAAAAAGAAATTGAAAATCAATTAATATCGGCACGTGAATTGGCAGAACAATCTGCCTATGCAAAGGAATCATTCTTGGCAAATATGAGTCATGAAATTAGAACACCATTAAACGGTATAATTGGAATGATTCGAGAACTAAGCAAAGAAAACTTAACCGAAACGCAACAAACATATGTTAGTAGTGCTCAAAAGGCATCTAAACACTTGTTATCTATCATCAACAACATTTTGGATTTTTCTAAAATTGAAGCGGGTGAATTAAAACTTTCACAAAACCATTTTAGCTTGCAAGATGAAATACTTGATGTTGTAAAAATTTTAAGCAACCAAGCTCAAAAAAAAAATATATCACTTTTAATTTTTAATGAAGAAAGTTTAGCTGATGCTTTTATTGGTGATGCACTTAGGATTAGACAAATTCTTTTAAATATCATTGGCAATTCAATAAAGTTCAGCGACCATGGAAAAATTGAAATTGAAACTGCAATAATTCAGGATAATAAATATCATCAAGAATTTCGTTTGCGTATTTCTGATCATGGAATTGGCATGGACGAAACTTATGTTAAAAATATATTCACTAAGTTTCAACAAGAAGACATTTCAAGCTCAAGAAAATATGGTGGTTCGGGGCTAGGATTGGTTATAACCAAAGAACTGATTGACTTGATGAATGGAAAAATACAAATTAAAAGTAAAAAAGGTATCGGTACTGAAATTACAATTCTATTGACTTTGCCAAAAGGAAATATTGAGCAAATTCAAAAGGTTGAAATGATTTCGTCTAAGGAATTTGTGAACAACAAAAGAATTTTATTAGTAGAAGATAATGAAATGAATAGGCTTGTAGCAATAAATGCATTAGAGCCTTACAATTTTAAAATTGTAGAAGCGGAGAATGGTCAAGTTGCAATTGAAATTTTAAAAAACAACTTATTCGATTTGATTTTAATGGATTTGCAGATGCCTGTAATGGGTGGATTTGAAGCTACAAAAATAATTAGACATGAATTAAAAATTACTACTCCGATTATTGCCTTAACGGCGAATGCATTTAAATTAGAAATAGATAAGTGTATTGAGTTGGGAATGAACAATTACATAATAAAACCTTTTGAAGAAATTGAATTGATTGAAGCAATTTCGCAAGCAATTGGACGTAATAAAAATGAAACTAGTTATGGTTATTATTTTGAAACTAAAATGCCACAAACAGACTTATACAATTTAGATAAACTGAAAGAAATGAGCAGAGGCAATGATGATTTCATTAAAAAAATGCTGAATATTTTTGTGGAAACTGTTACAGATTCAATAACTGAAATGAAAGATGCCTTATCCAATTCAGATTTTGATACGGTAAAAAAAATAGCGCATAAACTGAAACCATCAGTGTATGATTTAGGTCTGAATATCAAAGCAGAAATTAGAAATTTAGAGAAATTCGAAGTACATGCTGCAACAAAAAATTTATTTATTGAACATACATATTTTGTGACGAATATGTTATCGAATGTCTTAAAAACGATTAAAGAAAATGAGTTGAGATAGATAAATTACCCCCTTTAAATCACAGATAAACCCCGCGTCCAAATTTTGGAAACGGGGTTTGTTTTTTGGAAAATAGAATTGTGAATCTGTAATTTAAATATTGATTTTCAGCCACTTAAAATAATGGCTCAAATATGGTAACCTAAATTTTTTAAAACTAAAAAATGAATCACTTAAAAATTTTTGTAGTTGATGAGAAAGCGCTTAATCATAACATTTTCCGACAATATTTATTCGCGCTCGGTATAGAAAATGTAAGGGCTTTTGAGAGTGGAGTAGAATGCTTAAATAACTTGGATGAAAAGCCAGATGTTATCTTTTTGGATTACAAAATGGAAGTACTTTCAGACTTTGAAGTATTAAAAAAGATAAAAATGTATAACCCAACTTCGCACGTGATACTAGTAGGTGCCCAAGAATATTTTAAAGCAGCAGAAGATTCATTAAAGTATGGTGCTTTAGGTTATATGCAAAAAGGTGACAATGATTTTGAAAAGATAAAATCAATATTGAAAACCATTATTGAAATTCAAGAATTATCAAAAAAGAGCAAGTTAGCTATCTCTTAAAATTTGTTTTAATTATTATGAAATTAATAGCTCAATACATATTTATAGCATTGGTATTCTGTGTTCTTTCATACAAGCCAACCAACATTTTGAGTGCCCATAAAGACCAATATAATTGCTATGAAAAAGGACTATCTAGTTTATTTATATACAACTCAATTATCACTACAGCATGCACGAAGATGACAGTTTAAACACCAATGTTTAGGGTTGAGAGGAAGTGAGCATTGGATCATCTAATGGCAATTATCTAAAATTTTAAAAACTTTATTACATTTTTTTCGTACAAAATTTTTTTAATGCCCTATTTTGATTCAAAATAAGCAACACCTTGAATTTGGATATTTTCTATGAGAAACGAAGCGATTTAAATTTTAATGTCAATTATATTACAAATAATAAAATGAAAATTTTTTACAAACTAATTTCAACTATTACATTATTACTTATTGTTTTCAATTCAGAAAGCAATGCTGCAACATTTTACTCCCAAGCTACTGGCAACTTTAGTGCGCTAAGCAATTGGAATACAATTACAGGTGGTGGTGGGGCAAACCCAATTGCTGCTGACCTTACCAGTGGTTTGCATAATTTTATTGTTAAAGATGGGCATACTATTACTGTTGACCAAAACATTACACTAAACCAACTAACAGTTGGTGAAGGTGCAACAGGTGTATTATATACCGGCG
>JBEIDK010000177.1:0-6142 GCA_040383485.1 Flavobacteriales bacterium | reverse complement strand
ACTAATTTACTTTATTTTCTTAATCAATTATTTACTGCAATATCAATTTAAGAATCTCTCCTTTGGTTGTTCTAAGAAAATACACTCCGCTTGGAACATTAACCAAATTCAGTTTATTACTATTACTGATGCTTGCCACATTTGCACCAATTGCTGAGTAAACCTCTCCAGATATATTTCTTGAAAAATTAAAAAAGTGTTCTGCATTTGGATTTGGAAATGCCTTTAATACTGAATTAGTATTCACGCTTTTAACACTTGTAAAAATATCACTCGCTACATTAATCTCATCAACACCTAACTCAGCCCTTTGTCCACCACCTATTTTCGACTGGTAATACATCCACCTTAGTTGTAAAATGGGTTGGTTTCCGCAAAAGTAAGGCAAGGTTACTGTTGGCATTACCTCCGAAGTACCAGATGGTTTATAGGTTACTGAATCTGAATTGCTGTAAAAAATATTTGCTCCTGGTACATCAGCAAAAGCAGCCAATGTATCGGTTCTGTATTGCAGTTTTATTGCGTAAAATCTGGTTTGAACAGTTCCTGAAGTTGCATAGGTAAATGAAGTAAAAATTTTCCCAGTCCATGAAACCTGAATATTTTCTCTACCAATACTACTTAATGATAAAACAGCAGCTCCAGGGTGAATTACAGTTGACGAAGAAGTATCAGAAGAGCAAGTATCATTAGCAGAATTGCTGGCTCTTCTAAAACTCACTCCATCCGCATCTTTACCAAGTATTCTTGAACTTGATGTAAAATTATAAGCGCATTTCCAATCGCTAGTTGCTAAAAAACCAAGAGAATCGTTTACATTTGATGTGGTGTGAAACACCATATTTGAAGGATAGGTAGCAGCAGCAGAAGCAGCACCCCACTGCGTAAAACTATAATTACCAGTCGATAAATCAAAAGGCTGCGGGTTTGTTTGTGCAAAAATATTAACTGACACAACAAACATGATTAAAAAAAGTAATTTCATTTTCATTATTAAAATTTTCAGCGAATTTAAAGAAATTTATGAAGTATGAAACGTCTAAGAATGATTTGAGAATTCGATAGGTTCTTAACTGATTATTTTTATATTTTCGCTGCCATATAATTTAACAAATTAATCAAGGTTTATTTAAATGAACATTCTTAAAATCAAACATATAATTATTACAAGCATTGTTTTTTTTATCACATTTTGTACAAACATCTACTCTCAAAATACTTCAAAAAAATTATTAGGTCCAGAAATAAATCTACCCAATATTGATGAACTTAACCCTCAGTTATCTCCTGATGGCAAAACATTATTTTTTGTGAGAAGCAACTATAAAGAAAATGTTGGCGGCGATAAAGCAGGACAAGATATTTATGTTGCAAAAAAAAATGATACTGGATTATGGGAACTTGCTAAAAATATTGGAAAACCACTCAATAATATAGAAAACAATGCTATTGGCTCCGTATCAAAAAATGGATTGAAGGCTTATGTAAGCAATGTTTATGGCGCTTTTGCTCCTGGAATTTCTGTTTCTAATTTGAACGACAATAAATTTTCAAAACCAGTTGAAGTTTTCTCTGAAAAAGAAATTTCAAGCAAAGGTTTTCTCTCCTTTTATGTATCAAAAGATGAGAAGTATATGTTGCTGAGTATGTATACTGACCCAATACATAATGAAGATTTATTTGTGAGCATTCACTTAGAAGGTGGATGGACAAAACCAAAGACATTAGGAAAAATAATTAATACAAATGGATTAGAATTATCTCCATTTTTGAGTATGGATAACAATATATTATTTTTTTCAAGTAATGGAAGAGGTGGTTTAGGTGATGCAGATATATTTATGAGTAAACGATTAGATGATAGCTGGACAAATTGGACAAGTCCGGTAAATCTTGGTCCAAAAGTGAACACAGACGGCTTTGATGCTTATTTTATTACTGACACCTTATCTTCTCAAGCTTTCTTTTGCAGTGGTGAAAATCCAAAGAGTAGTTCTGATATTTACACAATTAATGTTTCTGAAATTGACGTGTTAAACCACAAAATGGACACTATTTTTCTTGCAACCAATATGAATAAAAAAATATATGGCACCATTGATAAGCTGCTTGGCAAAGAAAATTATAAATACTTTTCTGGTGCAAAAAGCAGTAATACAAAATCTATTTTAGAAATTACTGAACAGGCTGATTTTATTGATTATGTACCTGAACAAAATTTTTATGGTTTTGATACTATGAAAGTTGAGGTATGCAAAACCAAAGATAAGCTACTATGCGATTCTATTGTATTAATTATTAATGTTGAAAGACAAAGTATGGCGGTGAGAAATATCATAACGGATGCCACAACAGGCAAGCCAATAACGGCTACAATAGTTTTAAATACTGACACATTAATAAAGCTAAAAAAACAAGAATCAAAAATTCCATTCGAATTTACTTCGGAGCTAAAGGCATTTAAGAAAAATAAAATAACAATCTCTCAAGAAGGTTATTTTCCACAAGTGTTCAATTTTGATTTAACTGACTCATTAAATAGCTTTGTTTATGACAACAATGTTGCTTTAAAACCTATTGAAGTAGGCAGCTTAATTGGCTTAAAAAACATTTTTTTCGAAACCGGTAAATCAGTTATTAAAGTAGAGAGCTATGATGAATTAGATAATTTAGCAAATGCACTACTAAAATACCCGAATATGAAAATATTTATTGAAGGGCATACAGATAATAAAGGTAATGACAACGCCAATTTGAAACTCTCTGAAGACCGTGTAAAGTCTGTCATCAATTTTCTGGTAAATAAAAAGGTTGATAGGAAACGTTTAAATGGCAAAGGTTATGGAAGCAAAAAACCTATTGATAATAATGAAACCGAAGAAGGTAGAAATAGAAATAGAAGAGTTGAATTTACAATTGAAAAAATTTAAATTGAGTACTATCATTTATGATAAATAAACACAATGTACTAATAATAGGTAGTGGTGGTCGCGAACACGCCTTCGCATTCAAAATATCACAAAGTAATTTACTCGATAAATTATTTATTGCTCCTGGCAATGCTGGCACTAGTAAGCTTGGCACAAACGTATCTATCTCTGAAAACGATTTCGAATCAATAAAGAAACTCGTCATTGAAAAAAATATTTCATTGGTAATTGTTGGCCCCGAAGTACCATTGGTAAATGGCATATCTAATTTTTTTGCTGAAGACATTGAGCTAAAGTCAGTAACAGTGATTGGCCCTGATGCGGCTGGTGCTATGCTTGAAGGAAGTAAAGATTTTTCTAAGCAGTTTATGATTAAGCATCACGTTCCTACTGCCGCCTACCAATCTTTTACTAAAGAAAATATTGAGGATGGATATATTTTTTTAGAGCGTTTAAAAGCACCATACGTTTTAAAAGCTTCAGGACTTGCAGCAGGAAAAGGAGTATTAATTTTGGAGGATTTAGATGAAGCAAAAAATGAATTGAGTCAAATGTTAAATGGTATGTTTGGCGAATCATCTGAAACAGTTGTTATTGAAGAATTCCTAAGCGGCATTGAACTTTCTGTTTTTGTTTTGACTGATGGAGTTTCTTATAAAATATTACCTACAGCCAAAGATTATAAGAGAATAGGTGACAACGACACTGGATTGAATACTGGTGGCATGGGAGCTATTGCTCCTGTTCCTTTTGCGGATGCTGAATTTATGAAAAAGGTAGAAACAGAAATAATCATTCCAACCATCAACGGTCTTAAGAAAGACGGAATAAATTATAAAGGTTTTCTATTTATTGGCATCATGAATTGCAATGGCAAACCAATGGTAATTGAATATAATTGTAGAATGGGTGACCCTGAAACTGAAGCGGTATTACCCTTAATAGAAAGTGATTTACTAAAGCATTTTTTGGCAGTAGGAGACCAAAGTTTAGAAAACGAAAATTTTAGCATTAGTAATAAAACTTCAGCAACCATAGTCATTGCATCAGGAGGTTATCCGGGTAACTACAGCAAAGGTTTGGAAATAACATTTGATGATACATTGAATGATAGTATTATATTTCATTCAGGGACAAAACAAGTTAATGATAGCATTGTTACAAACGGCGGAAGAGTACTTGCCATTACTTCAATGGCAGATGGTATTGAAGATGCTGTTGCTAAAAGCTATGCAGCAATAAATACCCTACGGTTTAATGAAATGTATTATAGAAAAGACATCGGGAAAGATTTACTAAAATATAAAAATTAATGACCAAATCAATCGGTGAAATAGAATTAGAAATTATTGATGAGTTTAATATGTTCGATGATTGGATGCCCAAATATGAGCATATCATTGAGCTAGGAAAAGAACTTCCTATTATTGATGAATCTAAAAAAACAGAAAACCAACTCATTAAAGGATGCCAGAGCAGAGTATGGTTAGATTCTGCATTTAAAGATGGCAGAATGGAGTTTACTGCTGATAGTGATGCAATTATTACAAAAGGTTTAGTTGCCATTATAATTAGGGTTTTTAACCATCAAAAGCCTAGTGATATTATTAAGGCACAACTTCATTTTATTAATGAAATCGGATTAACCGAGCATCTGTCTCAAACTAGGGCCAACGGCTTGCTATCAATGGTGCAAACCATGAAGAACGAAGCCCTAAAAGCCGAATCAGGAAAGATATAAAATAAAAAAAGCAGCCTGGGCAGCCGCTCGGCTCTTTGCCGAGTGGCACTTATTATGTCGCATCTTGCGACGCAAAGGACACATGTGTTTCCCGCTACTTTAACTCTGCCAATGCTGATTATATAGCAAAATTATTGGTGCACAACTCTGTTCAAAAGACACATCTAAATGAAATGAAAGATAGATTCCTCGTTACACTCGGAATGACATGCATAAATAAAAAGAAAAAATGAAAGGGGGGGCGCTTTGCGCCCCCCCTTTCATTCCCCTCCTAACAAATGTGACTGTCATTCCGAACTTTAGTGAGGAATCTTTATTGGTATTCTTCGTTTTGCCCCTTTTGCCGCAAGCGCCTCACTCATGTTTTTTTTAGACTGCCGCTCCAAACATATTGCTCCTTGTGTGTAAATTTTGCCAATTACTTCTAGCCTCCATGTTACTTGCGAAATACAAATAATGCTATATTTGTTTTATCTCTGTAAAGAAGGATTGAATTACTCATGAAGAAAACAATAATGATAATGCTAACAATTTTGAGCCTTGCTAGTCAAGCTCAAAACTTAGTTTACGATGGTAGTTTTGAAGACACAATTAGATGCCCTTTAGAATTCAATGGTTATATTCAATCTACCCTCAAGTATTGGAAAAAATCAGGTAATATATCGGGCTCTGTAATGAATTCATGTAATACCAATAAATGGGGTGTGCCACAAAATGGTAGCGGTTTTGAAAGTGCCCATGCAGGTAATGGGTATATTATATTACCGACCTTTGGAGGTATTTCAATTCAGCATGATTTCAGACAGTTTGCTGTAGGTCAGTTAAAACAAACACTTATTGCAGGCAAGAAATACGAAGCTTCAATGTTTGTGTCGTTGGCAGATAGTTTTATATATTCTTGTAAAAATATTTCTATTTATTTTTCAGATACCATACCTACTTATAGCTTTTACGATTTATACAAAGTGCAGTTTAACTTTACACACCCTGTCGAAGTAAATTTTAATCAGGATTTGAGCAATAAAGTTGGGTGGACAAAATTAGATACAACATTTATAGCATCGGGTAATGAGCGCTGGCTTACCATTGGCAATTTTATGCCCGATTCCTTGTCTGATTCCAGCTTTGTGGGTGGTAATGTGGTGCAAGGCAGCTATTATTGGGATTTTGCAGCTTATTACATCGATGATGTAAGTGTGGAGTTATTTGATGATACCAGCCTCGATGAAGACAAAAACTCTGCAAGTGTTACAATTCTACCCAACCCTAACAATGGAAGCTTTACCATAAAAGTAGATGCTTTTAATAAGCCAACTACTGTTGTAATTACTAATGCTATGGGGCAAGTGGTTGATAACATCATGGTTACAAGTAGCAGTACTATTTATAAAAATAACAACTTGCCAAGCGGTATCTATTTTTATACAATAATAAGTGGTGGTGCTGCAACTAATAGGGGTAAGTTTTTATT
>JBEIDK010000176.1:0-6147 GCA_040383485.1 Flavobacteriales bacterium | reverse complement strand
TAACGTTTTGCAGCTACACGACGTTTTTTATTTGTGGATTTCGGAGCTGATATTATCACAATACTACTGAACTTTTGTTGATATACAAAAGGTATTTTAAAGACGTCAGCCCACAAATAAAAAATGTGCGTGTAGGTGCTGTTATATGTAGCCAAATGTCTGTCCGCTGTGGTGCGCTGTGGATTTTTGTGCTGGGCAACAAGGGAAGATGACAAGCTCTTTTTCATTTTTTGCTTGGTGGCTATTTAAAGTTTTGTAGATGGCTTGTGCAAAAATGAAAATGTGCTTGGCATGTGGGCTGGTCTTGTCTGCTTGTCGTTAGTTTGGTTTTGCGTTTTTAGTTTGTGTCGTGTGTCAAATTGGGTTTAGGTAGTAATGAATGGTTTTGTACCTGTTACATTTAAAGTTTTAGTCACAACAAATAGTTTTGCACCGGCTTCATTTAAGGTTTTAGTCGAAATAAATAGTTTTGCACCTGCTTGTTTTAAAATTTCAGTCGCAACAAATAGTTTTACACCTGCTTGTTTTAAAATTTTAGTCGCAACAAATAGTATTTCACCTGCTTGTTTTAAAGTTTAGGTCGTAACAAACAGTTTTTAACCTGCTTGCTAGTCTTTCTTAATTACTGTAAATGCTAGTTTACTGATTTGCTTATACTTTGGACTTGAAACATCATAAACAGATTTAACGTAACCCTTTACATCTTTTGCAATTTGTACTAATCCTGTTTCTTCGTTGTATAAAGATTCGTTTCGTTCAATTCTTGCGTTGCTTAATGGTTCGTATGTGTCTTTAACTCCAGTATTTTTTGCAGTTAGGTCGGCAAGTAATGTTTCTAATGTTGAAACTTGCAAGTCAGTTTCGTTGGGTGCATATTTGGGCTCTGCTTTTAGTGTTTCAATTAACTTTTCAAAATTACTTACACGGTTGTCAAAACTCATTTGAGAAACTGAAATACTGTTGTCCTCAACTTTAGTATTTGGATTATTTGGGTTAACTGTTGGTTCGTCTTTTTTACCAATTCTTGTACCTTTTACTTTGCTTGCGTGTGTTTTTGCATTATCTATTGCTTGCGGGCTTGCTTTGCAAGCTGTGAAGGCACTAATGATACGTGTAGTTAATTAACTTAATGGTTTAAATGCAATGTCGCGGTTTTCGATTGCTTTTTTATTTGGTGTAAACAATTTGTTTACATCACTTACTGCTGCTTTTGCTTGTGAATGCTTTGTTTGCAATGCTACAATTTCTTGATTCACTTGACTTGGTTTATAGTCTGCTCCGTAGCCTTTGCAAAATGTGATTAATGTTTCAAAGTTTGAAACATTTCTTGAATGTCCCGTTTCGGTTGTTGATGCGATTTTTTTAAAGAATTTAAGTTTATATTTTTTGAATTATTTATAAAGCGAAAAAAATAAATTTATTGTAGAAAGTCAAATTTCATTTAAAATGTTTACCATTTGAAATTGAAACAAACCAATACTTCCCAAGAATGAAAGTAAAGGATAATACAATTAATTTTGTTTGTTAAATTTATTTAATTTTCTTTGATTATATATTAACCAAATAAATTAATTTAAAATGAGAAAATTATTTTCTTCTAAAAACCTTAAAAAGTACAAAGTATTTACTTTAGGACTTATCGCAAGTGTTGGTGTTAGTGCACAACAATTAACAGTAAATTTAACCCCTTCAAATGTAAATTGTCAAGGATTGAAAAATGGACAAGTTACTGCAAATGTTACTGGTGGAATACCTCCCTATCAGTATAAATGGTCAAATGGTGCAAGTACACAATCAATTAGCAATTTGAATCCTGGATACTTTCATTGTACAGTTGTTGACAACAATAATATTATGGGTGAGGCAGAAATTACACTTACTGAACCTGAAATATTAAGAATTGTCCAGTATGACGCTACAATTTATTCTAACAATTTTAACACATCATGTTATAGCTGTAATGATGGTGCAATTACTGTTAGTGTCGCAGGAGGAACTCCGCCATATTATTACTTATGGAGTGACGGTTCAACACAACAAAACAGAGCAAATTTAGTTGCAAAAGATTATCAATTGGTTGTGACAGACGCATTTGGTTGTCAAGTCCGAGAATTAAATAAAGAACTAAGTAAACCAGAAAGAGATGACTGGACGGCTAACGGAAACAATAATGCTAATTCAAATAGTTTTATTGGTACAACTAATAATTTCCCTTTAGTTTTTAAAGCAAATAATAATGAAGGATTTAGGCTATTAACTGATGGCAAATTTGGTATTGGAACAACAACACCAACAGCAAAATTAGACATAAACGGCAATGCAAGAATAAGGGGAATAAATAGTAATTATGGAGGCATTCCATTTACGACTGGAGAAACAAGATTGGTATCAACAGATGCTGATGGTAATTTGAGAGATGAATATGTTGATGTACGCAGTGGTACTAATTGTACAAAAATGGTTCTTGGATGGTCTGCACGCCCACTGCTTGATTTATCGATGGCATATACAAATTCAAACGGAATAACTGTATATCCGCAAGATTTAACAAATCCTAATGATATAATTAAATGTCCTCAATTAGGAAATGTTGGTATCGGAGTTTTACAACCAAACTATAAAGTTGATGTAGATGGTGATGTAAATGCTTCTGGTTTTAGACTAAATGGAAATCCTGTAATTTTTAGTCAATGGAGTAATACAAATGGACTTACCTATACAGGAAATCTTGTAAATATTACAGATGCAGGAAATACATTAACTTTTAAAGCACATAATCCTAATGGCGAAATTTCGTCAAGTACAAACAAAATTGACTTTTGGACATCACCAGGTACTTGGAACGACATTGCTTGTGGTAAAATAACTGCAAACGGTGACTTAACAGTTAACGGAACATGTTTATTTAATAGCGATATGAAATTTGCATATAAAGTGGTTATTGGTTCTACAAATATTCAAACAGATGCAAAATTGGCTGTTGCTGGAAACATTAAAGCACATGAAATAACTGTTGATAATACTTGGAGTGATTTTGTTTTTGATGACAATTACAAACTAACTCCACTTTTAGATGTTGAGAAGTTTCTTATTAAAAATAATCACTTAGAAGGTATTCCTTCTGCAAGTGAAATAGAGAAAAATGGTTTGCCACTTGGAGAGCTTGTTAAACTACAAATGCAAAAGATTGAAGAATTAACCTTGTACACAATTGAACTTCAAAAGCAATTGAATGAGTTGAAAATGAACATTAAAAAGTAGTATTATGAAAAAGGTAATAATACTTAATATACTCGTTTTTTTTTGCTGTATAGCAAGCATATCAGCACAAACCAAAAAAGTGAGTTCCGATACATCTAAACATAGCTTTAAGAAAAGATATGTTGCATTAGAAATTTTAGGAAGTCCTTTAAATATTACTTATGGTAAGTCGTTTTATCATAACGATAGGTTTAATCTAATAAAATTATTTTCCGTTTCACCTTTGGCAATATTAGCATCTAAAGGTTTTCCTTCTTGCGGATTTGGTTTAAGAACAGAATATAGTTTTAAACATAACAAGCATTTATATTTATCTAATGAAACTAAGTTAGATTTGCTAGATATTTACTATCCTTCAATTTCTTTTTATCCCGATTCTTATTTCGCAGCCAGATACATTTCTAAAACAAGAACTGTCGGCATTTCAGGTGTAGGATTTATTTTATCCTCAAATTTAGGGCTTAACTGTAAGATTAAAAGGTTGGATGTTAATTTATTGAATGTCAAGTTGGGCAGAACTTTGTTAAATGGCGCATTTGCAGAAGAAGAAGAGGCAGATTATTTCATTTTAATTGTTGGAACTGGTATAAACTATAAATTTTAATCAAATGAGAAAATATATTTATATAATAAGCAGCTTTATAATTTCATTGCATAGTTATTCTCAGACAATGAATATTGATAGTGGTTTGGAACACATGAGTAATGCCACTTTAAATTTAGATGGAAACCCAGCTGTATGTGAAGACTGGCCGATAGTATTGGGTCATGGTGATGGCTTAAATTTGCCTAAAGATGCAGAGCGTACAAGAAATCACTCAAATGGAGATACCTGGGCAAGAACCTTAAGGTTTAAGGCAAAATTTGATAATGGATGTGCTTATACATTACCGAATAATAACCCTAATCAGTTAGATTGGAATAAATTATTAAGAATAGCTGAATTTCCAGGCACAGATTTTACAAGTGTTCGTTTAGGTTGGCGGTGGAATATCCCAAGAGGTGTTATGGAAGTTGGATTATATGGACATATCAGACATCATAAAAGTGGGCCCAATGCCCATATTGGTAGAGAGTTTTTATACTTAACAGATGTGCAATTGAATACTTTCTTTGATTGTGAATTGATTCTTTCAGGCATTGGTATGGGAGTTATCGTAAATGGAGTTGGTTCTTTTATAAAACGGGAAGATATTTTTGTGGAAGGAGGTCTAACAACTGCTTATAACCGTTCCGCATATTTTGGCGGGCAGGAGTGTCCACCAAATGATATGGCAATAAGAGTTGAAAGAATTAATGGAGATGATATTACTAATTGGGCTGATGGTGCTTGTGATAAAACTTTTAGTAGGAGCATATTTTATGACTATGATAACTTTACAATTAATGCGGCACGAACAATTACGTTAAGTGAACAAGTTTATAGGGGGCAATTTGCTTCTGGTAATACAATACCTACTGGCTATTCTATTGGTGACGAAATTCCTTGGTTTCAAAGTGATGGAGATAGATTTGTAACTATTAAAGATGGGGCTGATATTACTTTTAAAGCAGGTGACAAAATTACTTTGAAAACTGGTTTTCATGCTGAGGCTGGTTCTAAGTTTAAAGCGTCAATTAACTCAAACTTAGCTTGTGCTTCTTTTACTGCAAGGTATACAAATGATATAAATGATACAGTTAATGATAACACTTTAAACAATACTGCTACAAATATAAATTCGATAAAAGGCACAAATGGGTCTTTAACCGTTGTAAACCCGTTAGTAGAGAATGTAAAAAATACTTATTTTAAAGTTTTTCCTAATCCTACAAAACATAGTGTCACTCTAATTACTCCTGATGATGCTATTTCAAATGTTACTATTACAGATATGCTTGGAAATGTATTATTTGAAGCAAAATATAGTACATCGGAAAATAATATTGATGTTAGTAATTTGCCGAATGGTATTTATTTTATAAAAGCAAATACTATGAATAAGGTGTTTATAACGAAATTGGTTAAGGAATAACTTTCGGGTTATTATCAGCGTTACAAAATACATTGTATTAAATAAAAAAGTGTGCTGGGCGATGCCCACCACACTTTTTTATTTATTTAGTTTTGGTCGTCTTGAAAGTTTAAAGTTTGCACTGTCCTGTCGATATTGGTGCAGGGGTGTGCGGCTGGAAAATTTTGGCTCTTTTGCATTTTTTGCGTTTGCCTGTCGCGGTTGAAAAATGCAAATGTGCCAAAATGTGGGTTGGCAAAGCGTGGGGTTTTCTGTCGAAATGTTTAAGGTTAGTACTGTCGTTTCGGGTGGGGGATTGGTTACATATAACGGCATCTGCTTTGCGAAGTGGCGGTTTTCAAGGCGCAAATTTTCGTTAAAGCACTAAAGTTTATTCAAGGCACAAGGGTTCAAATTAGCACTTCACCCGCCATTTTGCAAAGCAAGTGTTAGCGGTTCGGGCTTCTCCGATTTTAGAAGTCCACAATTTTAATAACAAAAATATGTCAAACGAAAATTACACACCTTATGGTGAAGAATGGAAAAAAGAAATGTCAAAACTTCCAAAATCTACACTTATTGAAATTGCTGCAAAAATTGGTCAAGACAAAGAAAGACTTGAAGAATTAGCGGATTTAAGAACACAATGCCGTCACTACTTGATGGGTGTTCCTGCCGATGAAATAACAGTTGAAGATGCTCTTGAAAGTCTTGGTTATGGTTGTGATGGGCTGGGTTCTTAGCCTGACCGCTAACGCTCGGCAGATTTGCGAAGTGGCGATATTCGAAGGTCTGCACTTTCAAGTTACCACGAAGGTAAGAATGAAAACGGAACTTGCAAGTACGCTGTGGCCTCGCCATTTTGCAAATGTGCCAGTTGTACGCTGTTATT